>JBEVNN010000259.1:0-2878 GCA_040508095.1 Gaiellaceae bacterium | reverse complement strand
GACCTGATCAAGGTCGACAACGTGTAGGAGGGCTTGGCGGAACGCTGCTCGCTCTCGGGTTGCGATGTTCCGAGGCAAGGACGCAGGGAGTGCCCGTAGCCGGAGGCTACGGGTGCGACTGAGGACGCAGCATCGGGGCGAGCAGCGCGTTCCGGCGGCTCAGCCGTCGTTTCGCCAAGTTCTCCTTACTAGGGCAGGGCTACGACCATGCCCTCGCGGGCGAGGGTCGGACCGCGGCCGTTGCGGCCGGCGAGCTCGCGAGCGCGGTCCTCGAGCTCGTCGAGCGACGCGTCCGCGTGCACCGGCTCGTGGTGGAAGAGCAACAGGCGGCGCGCACCCACGGCCTCCGCGTAGGCGACAGCGTCCGCGACGCTCGAATGCCCCCACCCGATCCGGGTGTCGTACTCGTCCTCGAAGTACTGCGCGTCGTGAAGGAGCAGGTCGGCGCCTGCCGAGACCGCGGCTCCGGAGATCCAGTCGAGCGGCTTGTCAGCCCCGCCCGCGAGCGCCGGCTCGTGGTCGGGCATGTACGCGAACGTCGCGTCGCCGCCCTCGATGCGGTAGCCGACCGTCGGCCCCGGGTGGACAACCAGGACCGCGGTGATCGAGAACGGGCCCAGAGTCCACGGCTCGCGGGGTACGTCGTGGAACGTCACGTTCGACGGGACGTCCTTGAGGTCGAGCGGGAACAAGGGTGGTGAGAACGAGCGGGCGATGCGGTCGCGGAGGCTCGTGTTCGGGGAGGGCGGCCCCCAGATGTCGATCGAGACGTTCGGGTTCCACAGCGGCCCGAAGAAGCGCAGCCCTTCGAGGTGGTCGAGATGAAGGTGCGTGAGCAGCAGGTGGAGCTGCGTGATGCCCCGCTCCATGAGCGCGTCGCCGAGGCAGCGGATCCCCGTGCCGGCGTCGAGCACGAGCAGCGAGCCGTCGTCGAGGCTCACCTCGACGCACGAGGTGTTCCCGCCGTAGCGCACCGTCGACGCGCCGGGTGTCGGCAGCGAGCCGCGGCAGCCCCAGATCTTGACCCGCATGCTCACTCGCGCCAGAAGATCGTCACGGTGCCGACCAGCTCGTCGGTGTGCGCGAACAGCGGGAAGGCCGTCACCGCGTCTTCACGAGCGACGCCGTCGACGCTCGTGAACCGCATTCGCTCGTGGGCCGCGCGCCGTTCGTACAGCGCGATGCCGGTCGGCCGCCGCTCCAGCGGAATGGGCTCGTCGGTCTCGATCGAGCGCGGCGAGAATTGCGCGCTCCACTCGTCGAAGGGAATCTCCCCCACCTCCGAGTACGACCGGCCGATGACCTGCTCGGCCGCCTCGTTGTAGTAGACGACGTAGCCGCGCTCGTCCGTGATCAGCGTCGGCGTTGCGAGGTTCGATGCGAACTCGCGGGCGAGAATGAGGACGAGGTGCTTCTGACGGACCGCGGCCACGCGTGAAGCCTACGCTCACGCGCGGCCCGGTCGAAATCGCGGCGCTACTCCTCCTCGAGTTGCAGCGCCGCCGAGTTGATGCAGTAGCGAAGCCCGGTCGGGTGCGGCCCGTCCGGGAACACGTGGCCGAGGTGGCCGCCGCAGTTGGCGCACATCACCTCGGTGCGCACCATGCCGTAGCTCGAGTCCGTCTCCTCGTCGATCGCCTCGCCGGAGGCGGGCGCGGAGAACGCGGGCCAGCCGCAGCCGGAGTCGTACTTCGCCTCCGACACGAACAGCTCCGCACCGCAGCCGGCGCAGCGGTAGGTGCCCGGCTCGAACGTATGGTCGTACTCGCCGCTGAACGGCCGCTCTGTGCCCTTCTCGCGCAGCACCTGGTACTGCTCGGGCGTCAGCTCCGCCCGCCACTGCTCCTCGGTCTTCTGGATCTTTGTCATGCGCCAAGTCTTGCAAGCGCGACATTCCTCGCGTCGGACTGAAATAGCCTCTGCCCATGCCCGAGCACGAGGCCGCGGCGTTGCTCGGAACGAGCCACTTCCGCGTCCTGATCGGGCGCGAGGAGCTCGGCTTCGCCGAGGTGAGCCCGCTGAGCTCCCAGGTCGACCCCGAAAGCGGCGAGCAGTTTGGGCACGTCGTCCTGCGCCGCGCGCTGTCGCGCGACACGACGCTCTTCGACTGGCGGCGCGCGATCGTCGACGGCAAGAACGACTGCCGCAACGTGACGATCCATCAGCTCGAGCGCGCGGGTGGCGGGATTGCCAACTCGTGGCGGCTCGTGCGCGCCTGGCCCTGCCGCTGGTCGGGTCCCGCGCTGAACGCGCTCGAGAGCGGCGTCGCCTTCGAGGAGGTCGAGCTCGCCTACGACGACCTCGTCTGGGTGCGCCCGGGCCCGTCCCGCCCGTCTCGCCGTCCCCGTCCCACGAGCCAAGGAGCCTGAGCATGGCCGTCCAGCGCGACCGCCCCTACCTGCAGTTCAACTTCCTCGTCGATCTGGGCACCGGGGTGACCGACGGCCCGGGCGCCGGATTCCAGGAGTGCAGCGAGATCGGGATGAGCGTCGACGTGATCGAGTACCGCAACGGGAACTCGAAGGAGAACTCGGTCCAGAAGCTCACCGGCCTGAACAAGGCCACCGACGTGACGCTGAAGCGCGGGATCATCGGCTTGCTCGACCTTTACGACTGGCTCAACGACATCCGCAACGGAGATCAGAACGCGCTCCGGACGGTGCTGATCCACCTGCAGAACGAGGACCACACGTCGACCGTGCAGACGTGGAAGCTCCTGCGGGCGCGGATCATCAAGGACGTCAGCGGCCCACTGAACGCGAAGGGCTGCGACGTCGCGATCGAGGAGCTGACGCTGGCGTACGAGCGACTGGAGATGGAGTAAGGCGTCCTGCGTCGCCGCCGCTTGGCCGAAGTGCCGGGACGCGACATACTGGCT
>JBEVNN010000244.1:0-3332 GCA_040508095.1 Gaiellaceae bacterium | reverse complement strand
CGGGCGTGCTCTGGTGGTTGAGCACGCACATTCGTAGCGCGAAGCGGCCGTGGAGCCGCGTGGTCGAGATCAGGCCGGTGCCGCTGCGCTCGAGCGCGGAGACGAGCCCGGCGTTCGAGGCCTCGTCGAGGTCGCCGCGGCGGAAGCAGACGACGCCGAGCGACGGCGGCGCCATCAGCTCGAGCGTCCGGCTCTCCTCGACGCGCCGCGCCGCTGCGGCGGCGACCTCGAGCGACCGCCTGATCGCCTGCCTGAACGCCTCCAGGCCGAAGTAGCGGAGCGAGACCCAGATCTTGAGCGCGCGCGCCGAGCGGGTCAGCTGCAGGCCGAGGTCGCTGAAGTTGACCTCCTCCGCGTCCGCCTCGGCATCGCGCAGGTAGTCCGGGAGGATCTCGAACGCGTTGCGCAGCGCCTGGCCGTCGCGAACGAGCACGCAGCCGCACTCGAACGGCTGGTAGAGCCACTTGTGCGGGTCGAGCGTGACCGAGTCCGCGTGCGCGAGCCCGGGAAGCAGGCCGGGGTCGGCCAGCGCGGCGAAGCCGCCGTACGCCGCGTCGACGTGGAGCCAGGCGCCGTGTTCGCGGCAGACCTCGGCGAGTCTGTCGAGCGGGTCGACGGAGCCGGTGTTCGTGGCGCCGCCCTGCGCCACGGCGGAGAACGGGGTCAGACCCCTCGCGAGGTCGGCAGTGATCGCGGCGCGCAGCGTCTCCGGCGCCAGTCGGAAGCGCTCGTCGCTCGGCAGCACGCGCACCTGCTCGGGCCGGAAGCCGAGCATCCGCGCCGCCCGGGCGATCGAGGAGTGCGCCTGGTCGGAGACGTAGAGGACGAGGTCGTCGCGCATCGGCCCCGCGAGCGCCTCGCGCGCACACGCGAGCGCCGTGATGTTCCCGGCCGAGCCGCCGCTGACGAGCGAGCCCGCCGCGTCCGGCGGGTAGCCGATCCAGTCCTTGAACCAGCCGAGCACCTCGAGCTCGACCTGGCTGGCGCCCGCCGACTCCATCCACGAGCCGGCGTAGAGGTTCGAGCCGCTTGCGATCAGGTCGCCGAGCGCGCCCGGCCAGGTGCCGGCGAACGGCACGAAGCCGAAAAAGCGCGGGTGCCCGTCCCGGCTCGCGAACGGGAGTACGTCCCGCTCGAGTCGCTGGAGGATCTCGCCGAACGGCTCCGGCTGCTCCGGCGGAGGCCCGTGGAGCCGCCCACGCATCTCGGTCGGTGTCGCTCTGCGCAGCGGCGGTCCACCGCGCTCACGCTCGAGCCGCTCGACCAGCAGGTCGACCGTTCGGTAGCCGAGCTCACGCATCGTCTGGGAATCGAGCCCGAGCGGATCGTCACTCTCGTGACCCCCCATCCTCAGATCGTCGCATTAGGGTGGCGCGAGTGGAAGTCGTCCTCGTGCGCCACGGCGAGACCGAGTGGAGCGCGGCGCTCCGCCACACGGGCCGCACCGACCTGCCGCTGACCCCGGCCGGAGAGGAAGAGGCACGTGCGGTCGGAGAGGCGCTGCGCGGCCGCGAGTTCGCCCTGGTGCTCTCGAGCCCGCTGCGCCGGGCGCTGGACACCGCGAGCCTGGCGGGGTTTGCGCCGCAGGTGCGCGGCGAGCTCGCCGAGTGGGACTACGGCGAGTACGAGGGGCTGACGACGGCGCAGATCCGGGAGACGGTTCCGGACTGGACGATCTGGCGCGACGGCGCGCGCGGTGGCGAGTCAGGCGCCGAGGTGGGCGCGCGGGTCGACCGTGTGATCGCGGAGATCCTGCAGGTCGACGGCGACGTGCTCGTGTTCGCCCACGGCCACCTGCTGCGGGTCCTGTGCGCGCGCTGGCTGGAGCTGGAGCCGTCGGATGGACGGCTGTTCGCGCTCGCCCCGGCAAGGCTCAGCACCCTCGGCTTCGAGCGCGAGCAGCGGGTGATCCAGGTCTGGAACGCGCCGGTTTGACGCGCGACAGCCACGACATCCTCACCGACCCACCGCCTCCCGCGGCCGGGGCGCGCGTTGCGTACGGCAGCGGCCCGCTGCAGTTCGGTGACCTACGCGTGCCGGCCGGCGCCGGGCCGTTCCCGCTAGCCGTCCTGTTCCACGGCGGCTACTGGCAGTCGACCTACAACCTGATTCACACCGGGCACATGTGCATCGCGCTCGCGGAGGAGGGGATCGCGACCTGGAACCTCGAGTACCGTCGCGTCGGCGATCCCGGCGGCGAGTGGCCGGCCGCGGGGGAGGACGTCGGCCTGGCGCTGTCGCAGCTCGAGCAGCTCCCGTTCGAGCACGACGGCCGCACTGTGTTGGTCGGGCACTCAGCCGGCGGCCAGCTCGCGCTGTGGGCTGGGAAGAGGACCGGTCTGGCTGTTGTCGCACTCGCGCCGGTCTCGGACGTTCGTGACGCCGCCGAGCGCCGCGGCCCCGAGAGCGCGCCCGCGCGCTTCATGGCGCCGGTGCACTACGCCGATGGCTCGCCGGTCGAGCTCCTCCCACTCGGGGTGCCGCAGATCGTGATCCACGGAACCGTCGACGACAGCGTGCCGTTCGAAATGAGCGAGCGCTACGTCGAGGCCGCAGGCGGCGAAGCCGAGC
Organism: Gaiellaceae bacterium; assembly: GCA_040508095.1. Taxonomy (GTDB): domain Bacteria; phylum Actinomycetota; class Thermoleophilia; order Gaiellales; family Gaiellaceae; genus AC-32. Next base: position 761 of record JBEVNN010000244.1, on the reverse strand, counting down.
TCGTCGTCCTCGACGGCACCGGTCACTTCGAGCTGATCGACCCGCAGGCGGCCGAGTTCAGCGTCACGCTCGACGCGATCCGGAGATTCCTCTAACTGAAGTCGATCACGCTGCGGATGCCGTCCTGGGCCTCCATCAGCTCGAAGCCGCGGTTCACGTCGTCCAGCGTCAGCTTGTGCGAGACGAACGGCTCGACGTCGATCTCGCCCGCGAGCCAGCGGTCAACGAGCTGCGGAACCTGATCCCGGCCCTTGCAGCCGCCGAACGACGACCCTGCCACGCGACGACCGGTGATCAGGAAGCGAGGCACCACCTCGAGCGTCTCGCCTTTGCCGGCCACGCCGCACATCGTTGCGAGGCCCCAGCCCATCCGCGCCGACTCGACCGCCTGGCGCATCACGGCGACGATGCCGGTTGCCTCGAACGTGTAGTCGGCGCCCAGCGGTCCCACGAGCTCCAGCACCCTCTCGACGGCATCCGGTCCGCCGACGAGCGTGTCGGTTGCGCCTTGTCCGCGCGCCAGCTCGAGCCGCTCGTCCGACAGGTCGACGCAGACGACCCTCTCCGCGCCTTGCAGGCGGCAGCCCGCGACTGCTCCGAGGCCAACCATCCCCGCGCCGAAGACGACGCACGTCGAGCCCGCCTCGACCCGGGCCGTGTTGATCGCCGCACCGAGCCCGGTCGACAGCCCGCAGGCAAACAGGCATGCGCGATCCAGCTGCGCCTCCGCCGAGACCTTGGCCAGGGCGATCTCCGGCATC
>JBEVNN010000188.1:0-2887 GCA_040508095.1 Gaiellaceae bacterium | reverse complement strand
AGCACGACGCCGGTCGAGTGCTCCCGCTCGCGAGCCAGCAGATCCTTTGCTCCGAGGCAGTCACAGACCGGCCCGATGCAGACGCGGACGGCGTCGGCTGGAACGCGGAGGAACGAGTAGAACGAGACGACCTCGTCCACCTCGCCGCGGCGGATGTTCATGTGGTCGGCGAGGGCGTCAGAGAGCTCGGGCGTGACGGGACCGACCTCACGCCGGATCCGGCCGAGGTTGTCGAGCAGGCTCGTCCGGTCGGGCGGCAGCTCGTCGAGCAGCGAGGCGAAGCGGAGCGCGTCCATCACGCGCGATTGTCACCCCGCCCGCGGCAGGCGCGCAAGCGCAGCTATCCGACGAGTCTCGAAGCAGGCAGGCAGGCGGGGGATCCTCCGTGCAGCAGGGAGCGCGCCGTCGGTTCCAGTCGGAGCGTCTCGGCCGAGCCGGCAAGCCCCGGCGCTTCGGCCGTTGTCCGCGAGAGGCGACAACACGGGTCCCCGACCCGCTCGAGCGTGAGCCGGTCGCCGCACCCGACGAAGAATACGAACACGTTCACGCCCTCCCGCACCGGGAGTGCGGGAAACGTGTTCCTGCTCGGCTCGGTGACGAAGTACGCGAGCACCGAGCCCCCGGCCGCAGCAACTCCCGGTGCGATCGCGCATTCGAAGAAGGAGACGACGTCGGAGTGATCGGCACCCGGCTCGAGGTGAAGGATCACCGCGGCCACGTAGCCAGCGGAGGCCTTGCCGTTGTCGCGACGAGCCGGCAAGCGGAACGCGGAATCCGGTCGTGCAGGTCTCAGGAGCAGCACGTCGTCCGAGTCGACCATGGTGGCGTTGGCCGCCCGGCTGTCGGCGTGCCACGTCTCGCCGTCGTAGAAATCCGCCAGGCCGCGGGCTCGCTCCTCCATGCTCCGGAAGCCCCGGATCCACGTGAAGACGTCTGGGTCGTCGAGCTCGCGGAACTGGCCGATGAGGTCGATCACCACCGCCTCCTGGCTCTCGACGAAGTTGTCGTCGAAGAGCTCGACCAGCGTGTCTCGCTGTCCCGGCCGCAGGGTGTAGCGGCGAAGCTCGACCACGGCGGACTGATTCATGCTCAGGGATCTTCGGCGATCTCGACGGCCGCCGTGTGAGCTACCACGACGTGGTAGTACGTCCTGATGTCGAGGACAGGCATCACCCGGTCAGGCGGCGCCGCGCGCGAGCTCGGCCGGCGCGACCGCCGCCGACCACAGCTGCGTCGCCGCCAGCGCGCGCCAGGGGCGCCAGCGCTCGGCCAGCTCGACCGGCTTGCCGTCGGCGTAGCCCGCGAGCGCGCGGCGGAGGCCGAGGTCGTTGGCCGGGAACGCGTCGCGCTCTCCGAGGCGGAGCGCGATGTAGTTCGCCGTCCAGTCGCCGAGACCCGCGACGGCCGTCACTGACGCAAGGAGCTCCTCGAGGCTCGCGCTGCCCTCGAGGCGAATGTCGCCCTCGGCGACCGCGCGCGAGAAGGCGCGGACGGCTTCGGCGCGGGCCGGCGTGAGCCCGAGGCCGCCGAGGTCCGCGTCCGCGACGATCTCGGCGCTCGGAAACGTGTGCGTCAGCCCGAGCTTCGAGAGGCCTGGAACGGTGGTTCCGAGCCGGGTGATGAGCCGGCCCGAGATCGTGTTCGCGGCGGCGATGCTGATCTGCTGCCCGACGATCGCTCGGATTCCGGTCTCGAAGGGATCCCAGGTCCCGGGGACCCGGACGCCGCTGTGGGCCCGCACGATCGGCCCGATCACGTCGTCGCGGCCGAGGTGCCGCTCGGCCTCGGCGATGTCCAGGTTGAGGCCGCAGATGCGGCGCGCGCGCTCGACGACGTGGATCAGCTCTTCCCAGTGCGGGAGGTGCACCACGAGCACGATCTCCTCGTGGCCGCCCGGTCGCAGCTCGATCACTCCCGGGTCGCCGTCGACGACGATCGTGCGCCGGTACGTTTGGTCCGAGACCTCCTCCACGCCGGGAATCGCCCGCGCGCCGAGGTACTCGATCAGCGCGGTCCAGTCGAGCGGCCCGTGATACATCAGCCGGAGCGGCAGCCCGCCGTCCGCGACGAGGCGGTCGGTGACGCGACGCCGTGCCCGCAATTCACGCGGCGAGGCCCAGAAGACATCCCGGCAGGAACGGTTGAACTGCCTGACGCTGCCGAAGCCCGCCGCGAATGCGATCTCGAGCACGCTAAGGTCGGTGTCGTCCAACAACCGGCGCGCGAAGTGCGTCCTCGACGATCGCGCCAGGCCGTCCGGCGTCACGCCGAGGTGCTCCTGGAAAAGCCTGCGCAGGTGGCGGCCGGAGACGCCGAGCCGCGATCCCAGTGTCTCTTCGTTGTCGGTGTCGAGTGCGCCGTCGAGGATCAGCCGCACGGCACGGCAGACGAGCTCGGGCGCGGTCCAGGGCGCGAGCACGCTCTCCCGGTACGGCCGGCAGCGGTAGCAGGCGCGAAAGCCGTCGGCCTCTGCCGCCGCGGCGAGCGCGTATGACGTGAGGTTTTCGCGGTTCGGCCGCGCCGAGCAACCAGGTTGGCAGTAGATGCCCGTGGTCACGACCGCTCCGAACCGAGCCACGGCGTAGGTATACCGGCGGTGCCGACCTGATTTCGGCCGGATCCGGACATGAGTCGCAACGCCTGCTCGATCCCGCACGGGGTGGTCGAGGACGCCGAGGCGGCGGAGTTCGCGGGCTGATGCCTACTTCCTGATCGCGACCGCGCCGGCGACCGCGGCAGCGCCTGCCGCGACGACGGCCGTGCGGAGGAGGTGGCGGTTTCCGGCAGGGCGGTGCGGAGCGGCGCGCTCCGGGTACGAGCCTGGCCCGTCTGGCCCGTGGTCGCGTGCGAGCGCGAGCACCTGCGCGGCGTGCAGCGCGCGGCGCCC
>JBEVNN010000165.1:0-7444 GCA_040508095.1 Gaiellaceae bacterium | reverse complement strand
CGCGGGATCGCCGAGCACATGCGCCGATCGCTCGACACCTCCGCGCACGTGACGAGCGCAATCGAGGTCGACATGTCGAACGTGGTCGCGATCCGCAAGAAGCTGAAGAGCGAGTACCAGCGCTCCTACAGCGTCAACCCGACCTACCTCTCGTTCATCGCGCGCGCGACCGTCGAGACGCTGCGCGACTACCCGTGGATCAACGGCGAGCTGCGCGGCGACCAGATCGTCACGCGCAACTACGTCAATCTCGGGTTCGCGGTCGAGCTCGCCGACGGCAAGGGCCTGATCGTGCCGGTGGTCAAGCACGCGGAAGGGCTCAACCTGCTCGGGATGGCGCGCTCGGTCGCCGAGATCGCCCAGCGGGCACGCGACAAGAAACTGCTGCCCGACGACGTCCAGGGTGGCACGTTCACGATCACCAACCCCGGCGGCTACGGCACCTTCCACGGCACGCCGGTGATCAGTCAGCCGCAGGCCGCGATCCTCGGCACCTACGCCGTCGTGAAGCGGCCGTGGGTGATCCAGGACGACCGCGGCGAGGACGCGATCGCGATCCGCCCGATCATGAACCTGACGCTCACGTACGACCACCGCCTCGTGGACGGCGCGCTCGCCGGCCGCTTCCTGCGCGACCTGCGCCAGCGGCTCGAGACCTGGGACGAGACGAACTACTAGGCCTTCCCTGGGAGCAGGCCGACTGGCTCGAGCGGGCGACCGCCTGGGTCGACGCGCACGTCGAGCGCACGGGTGAGGTCGAGCTCGAGCGCATGCGGCCCTGGGCAGCGATCGCACGAGTGCCGACGACCGAAGGCCTCCTCTGGTTCAAGGAGAATCCGGACGGCAACGCCTTCGAGCCTGCGCTGACGGCACTGCTGGCGCAGGTCCGGCCCGACGCGCTACCCGAGGTGGTCGCGCACGAGGGCCGGTTGCTGCTGACACGCGATGCCGGCCCACGGTTTCGTGCCCTCCTCGACGCTGGGGCGCCAGCTCCGTCCTGGGCCGACGTGCTCGGGCTCTACGGCGAGCTGCACGTCGACTTCATGCCGCTGGCGCAGCAGGCGCTCGCGCTCGGCGCACCCGACGAGCGGCCCACTCGCCTGCCGGAGCTCTACGAGGAGCTCGCCGGGCGCGGCGCGTGGTACGACCGCGTCGCGGAGGCGGCGGCCTCCCTCGGCGAGTCGGTGCCGGTGAGCGTCGTCCACCAGGAGGCCCACGACGGCAACGTCTTCGTGCGCAACGGGCAGGCGGTCTTCATCGACTGGGCCGAAGCGAGCGTCACGCATCCGTTCCTCGGACCGCTGCTGCCGCTCCGCTTCGCGACGGAGCGCGCCGGGTACGAGCCGGGCTCGCGCGAGGCCGAGCGGCTGCGCGACGCGTACCTCGAGCCGTTCACGCGCTTCGCGCCCGCGGTCGAGCTGTGCGAGGCGTTCACGCACGCGTACCTGCTGGCGCCCATCGGCCGGGCGCACGTCTGGCGCCGGATCCTCGGACCGCTCGCGGACGACGTGAGCGCCGCGTACGACGACCCGATCTCCGCCTGGATCGAGATCCTGCACGGCATCGCCGACGGCTCGATCCTGCTCGGAGCGGCCTAGTGCCGGCTAGGTGACCTCTCGTATCCGCCCGGACTCGACTTCGTAGACGAATCCGCGCACCTGATCTTTCTTCGGGATGAACGGACTGGCTCTGAACCGCGCAATCGACTGATGGACATCGGCCTCGAGGTCGTCGAACGCCTCCGCCGCCCATTCCGGTTTCACGCCCGTCTCCTCCTGGACCTGTTGGCGAAAGTAGTCGTCCTTGAAGGTGAGCATCCCGCAGTCGGTGTGGTGGATCAGCATGATCTCCTCCGTCCCGAGCAGGCGCTGCGAGATCGACAGCGAGCGGATCTCGTCGTCGGTGATCACGCCGCCGGCATTGCGGATGACGTGCGCATCGCCCTCGTGCACCACCACGGCCACTCGTTTCACCGGCGGCAGGGGAGGTCGCCACTCGAGAACGATTCGCCGTAGGAGTCTGCGTTGCGCACGAGTTCGTCGGTCACGGTCACCCTCCTCGCTTTCGCTTCTGCAGAAGCGTCACTAGAAAATAATGCGAACTCGCGAAGATCAGGTCCGCCGGGCGTACCCGTCGGCGAAGCGGCGGAGCGCCGCGTCCGTTCGCTCGCGGTCGCCGGTTGCGAGCCGGTCGAGGAGCAGGCCACGGACGACGGCGACCATCAGCGTCGCCGTGGCCTCGTCGACGGGCGGGCGCCAGCTGGTGCGCAGAAACTCGAGCCAGTCGTGGACGAGCAGCCTCGCTTCCTTCCGGCCGAGCGCGCCGACGTAGATCTCGAAGAAGAGACGCAGGAACGGCTCGCGCTCCGGCGCCGAGATCCATGCCCACACGTCGTCGAGCGTGTGGACCTCCGCCTCGAGCAGACTCTCTTCGCGCCTGCGGATCTCTGCCAGGACCTCGTGGATCAGCTGCTCCTTGGAGCCGAAGTCGTAGAGGAGCATCCGCGTGCTCGTGCCGAGTGCCTTCGCGAGCGGCCTCAGGCTTAGGCCGGCGAGCCCTCGCTCGAGGACGTAGTCGGCGGCCTTCGCGAGGACAGCCGCGCGGCGGTGTGGGTCGACGGGCCTCGGCATTAGTGATACGGTCGTTTCATAAACTAGCGGAGGGACCGGATGCTGGTTCGGCTCGATGCGCTGTTCGAAGGGATCCTGGGGATCGTGCTGCTGCTGGTCGTCGCCGTCGGTGTTCTGGACGGCTCCGACTTCCCGCATCCGGTTGGGACTGCGTTGCTGCTGATCGCCGGGCTGCTGCTGCTCGCGTTGTGCGGACTCATCTGGAGCGGTCGCGTCGGAGTGCGCGCGCTGGCGATCGGCAACGCCGTCTCCGCGCTGGCAGGGCTCATGTGGCTGATCGTCGCGGACGGCTGGTCTGCCGCGGGCGCTTGGCTCGTCGGCGTGACCGTCGCGGTGCTGGCCGTCCTGGCCGCCGCGCAGGCCGCTACGCTCCGCGCGTGACTCGCGCCGGCTACGTCGTGCACCTACCAGAGCCCGTGCCGTACGAACAGGCGTGGGAGCTGCAGCGCTCGGTTGCGGCCCGCGTCGCGGAGGGCGTGCTCCCGGACACGGTGCTGCTGCTCGAGCACACGCCGGTGATCACGCTCGGACGGCGCGCCGACGAGGGCGAGCTCCACGTGCCGGAGGGCGCGGCGGTGGACATCGTCGAGACCGACCGCGGGGGCAAGTCGACCTACCACGGGCCGGGCCAGCTCGTCTGCTACCCGATCTTCGACCTCACGCGCCACGGGCAGGACGTGAAGCGCTACTGCCGCGACCTCGAGGAGGCGTTGATCCGGACGCTCGCGCCGCTGGGCGTGGCGGCCACGCGCATCGAGGGGCTCACGGGGATCTGGCTCGAGTCGCCGCCGAGGAAGATCGCGTCGATCGGGATCCACATCTCGAAGTGGGTCACGACCCACGGCTACGCGCTCAACGTCGACCTCGACCCCGCGCCGTTCACGGAGTGGATCACGGCCTGCGGGCTCGAGGACACCGCGTTCACGACGATCGCACGCGAGCTGGGGCGGTCGGTCGACGTCGACGAGGTGCGGCCACACGCGGTCGCGGCGCTCGAGGACGTGTTCAGGCTGGAGCTTGCCGAGGCTTCGGTGCACGCGCTCCCGATGTCACGCGTGCAGGTCGAAGTGGCCGGCACCGCGTAGGCGCCTCGGCGACCCACGCAACGCCCGCCCGACCCGATTCTCGCAAGCAGCGACGAGAGCGTCGACACGTATGAACAACTCGTCACACTCTTGCGACGAACGCCGTGGCCGTTTAGGCCAACCCCAGGGACAGTCCTTGGCCAATGGGCTGCGGCCTGGGCCGGCGCCGGCGGGCGGCAGCCGTAGACTCGCCGGCGTGAGCACGGCGCGGCTCGAGACCTTCGCGGACGGCGTCTTCGCCATCGCGGCAACGCTGTTGATCCTGAACGTCGACACCCAGATCGCCGGCGACACCGAGGACCTCGGTGCCCAGATCCTGCACATCTGGCCGTCGTACCTGGCCTACGCGGTCAGCTTCGTGACCATCGGGATCATGTGGGTCAACCACCACACGATCATGGCCCAGGTCGGGCGCACCGACCGGCGTTTCCTGTTCGCGAACATCGGGCTGCTGATGTGCATCGCCTTCGTCCCGTTCCCGACTCGCCTGGTCGCCGAGCACGTCCGCGGATCGGGCGCCGAGGCCGCCGCGCTCACCTACGGTTTCACCATGGTCACGACCGCGGTCTTTTTCAATCTCACGTGGTTCTACGCGTCGGTCGGCAGGCGCCTCCTGCGGCCTGACGCCAACGCAGGAGTCGTGAGCGGCATCACCCGCGCCTACCTGCCGGGGCCGTGGATCTACCTCGCGGCGACGCTCGTCGCGTTCGTCAGTCCAACGGCGGCCGTCGTCCTGTTCATGGCGATCGCCCTGATCTACGTGATCGAGAGCTCGTTCTTCGGCTACGAAACTATCCGCTGAGCGCAGCGATCAGCGCGTCGACGACCTGCGGGTCGAACTGCGTGCCGCTACCGCCGCGCAGCTCGGCGATCGCGACTTCCTGCGACAGCGCCTTGCGGTACGAGCGGTCGCTCGTCATCGCGTTGTAGGCGTCGCAGCAGGAGACGATCCGCGCGAGCAGCGGGATGCGCTCGCCGGCGAGCCCGTCCGGATACCCCTGGCCGTCCCAGCGCTCGTGGCAGGAGCGGACGACCCGCCCGATCTCGCCCAGCAGGCCGCCGACGCGTAGCAGCAACCGCTCGCCTTCGATCGTGTGCTGCTCGATTACCGCGCGCTCCTCGTCCGTCAGCGGGCCCGGCTTGTTGATGATCAAGTTCGGCACGCGGACCTTGCCCACGTCGTGCAGCAGCGCCGCGAACTCGGCGTCGCGCCGCTCCCGTGCCGAGAGCCCGAGCTCGTCGCCGACCTTCAACGTCAACTCGACGACGTCGCGGCTATGGACGCCGGTGTACGCGTCGTCGGCCTCGACGACGTCTCCGAGCAGAAACGCTGTTCCGCGGTAGGCGTCGCGCAGCTCGAGCTCGTGGTCGATCCGCACCCGTCGCTCGCGCGCGAACACCGACAGCAGCGCCACCAGCGGCAGCGCGAGCACGACGCCGTACGGTGAGGACTCGGACGCGAACGCGACGGCGAGCCCGACCGGCGCGAGGCCCGCGTCGATCGCGTAGACCCAGACCATCGCCCGCAGCTGAACGCTCGGCCGCACGCCGAGCGCGAGCCACTCACGGCCCGCGGCGCAGATCGTGTCCAGCGCGAACTGCGACAGCAGCGCGAGGACGTAGAGCGGCCAGTCCGACAGCTGCGGCCCCCGCTCGCCGGCGAGCCCGAGCACCAGCGCGGGCCCGACCGCGTACCACGCGAAGACGACCCTCATCCCGACCCGGGGGAGGCTGAGCGAGCCGCGGACGTGCTCGTCGAGGCTCCCGAGCACGATCCCGGCGGCGACCGCGAGCGGTACGAGACCGACCGGCAGGACGAACAGCATCGGCACGAGGATCAGCTCGGTCGGCACCGCCGACCCGGTCCCGATCTCGAAGTCGAGCCGGAACGCCGCCGCGTAGGCGGCGACGAGCAGGATCACCGCGACCACACCCGGCTCACGCTCGGACGGCAGCAGCAGCGCGAGGGCGAGGGCCGCCGCGAGAAACCCTCCCGCGAAGACGGCGAACGACCACAGCTCCCGCCGCGCGAGGCGCTGGAGCCGCCGCGCGCGCCGCTCCTCGATCACCCGCTGCTCGTCGGGGTCGAACAGGACGGAGCGAGGCGTCGTCGTGGGGGCCGCAGTGGACATCCAGAGAGACATCGTCCGCGCACCCGCGGGCCTCCCTCGAACGGGGGATCGGGCGGCGGGTGAAGCCCCCTATCGGGTGATGCAACGCGGCCCCGGCCGAAGAAAGTGAGACCACTTCAGCGGCGGAGGGAGGAAGGAACGTGGCGGCAGCTGTGGCACGGAAGTGGTGGGCGCTGATCGGAATGGCGGTCGTGACCGCGCTTGCGTGCGCGGCGACGGCGAGCGCCGGCCTGATCACGACCGGCTCCGGGGGGTACTGCGATCCGGACGCCATGAGGGCATTCGCCCGATGGGGCGATTCCGCGTACTACGCGCGCCTCCTGAACGGCGGCTTCGAGAACGGCGCGGCAGGCTGGACGCTTAGCGGCGCCGCGAAGGTCGTCGCCGGGAACGAGCCCTACTTCGTCAGCGGCAACCGCCTCGACAGCCGCTCGCTGCTCCTGCCGGCCGGAAGCTCCGCCTACAGCGGCGCGGTCTGCTTCGCGCTCGGTGACTGGCACCTGCGCCTGCTGATGCGCAACGTCGGCTCCGCAACCGGCGGCCTGCGCGTGCAGGTGATCGTCCCCAGCCTCGTCGGCGGCCTGCTCACCGTCCTCGACGGAGGGACGGTCAAGGGGAGCGGTGCCTGGTCACCGTCCCCGCGGCTCGCACTCGCCCTCTCGAACGTCACGAGCCTCCTCGGAACGCGGGCCGTCGCCTTCCGCTTCACGCCGGTCGGCGCCGGAGCGGCGTACCAGCTCGACGACGTCTACCTCGACCCCTGGAAGGGCACCTAGCCCGGAGGCCGTAGGCCGTCGAGGACGACCTCGACGTAGCGCCGCCAGAGCTCCGGGTCCGGTGAGTCGGCGGCCCCACGGATCGCCGAGCCGACGAGCGTCGAGACATCGTCGGCTGCGATGTCGGGCCGGAGCGCACCTGCTTCCTGTGCACGTTCGATCAACCGCTGGATAAGCCCGTTCAGCTCAGCCTTGGCAGCGGCCACCTCGCCCACGTTGGCGCACCGCGAGAAGCCCTCGTGCAGCCCACGGTCCCGCGCGTGCAGCTCCCCCGCGTGCCAGACGAACCCACGGAACGCGTCGCCCACGTCCGTCTCGGCGAGCGCATCCTCCACGAACCCGATCAGCTCGCGGATCTGCTTCGAGACCACAGCCGAGATCAGCGCGTCCTTCGTGGGGAAACGCCGGAAGACGGTGGCATGGCCGACCCCGGCCCGGCGAGCGATCTCGTCGACGCTGACGTCGCAGCCGCGCGCGGCAAAGAGCTCGGTGGCAGCGTCGAGAACGCGCTCGAGGTTGCGTTGCGCGTCCGCTCGAAGCTCGGTGCTCATGCCGCCGGAACCGGCGCCGCCGTGGCCTCGGCCTCGATACGCGCGACGTGCCGCTGACGCAGCAGCACCAGCATCGTCACAAGCCCGGCGACGACGAACGCGGCGCCACCCGCGAAGGCCCAGTGGAAACCGGTGACGAGCGCCTCTGGGTCGGTCGCCCCGCCGGCGCTCGCGGTCTTGCTCGCGGCGAGCGTGGAGAGGATCGCAAGACCGAGCGCGCCGCCGATTTGCTGCGAGGTGTTGAAGAGGCCGGAGGCAAGCCCCTGGTCC
>JBEVNN010000097.1:0-2989 GCA_040508095.1 Gaiellaceae bacterium | reverse complement strand
CGAGCATGTGCGCGTGCGGCTCCGACTCACGCCACGCGCGCTCGACTCCGCCGCGGCCGTCGAAGGCGAAGACGACTTCCGGGCTCTCCACCCGAAGCGCACCGCGAGCGAAGCGCCGGTCGCGCAAGCGCTGCGCGAGAGCCTCGGCACGCCGCAGCGCCGTCGTCAGCTCCTCGTCCACCCGCTCCCGTCCGGCAAGGATCGACTCCGCGCGCCCGTAGGTCAGCCGCTCGCGGCTGCGGATCACTGAGCGGTAGAAGCTCGGCTTGCCCTCGGGCAGCGGGATCTCGACGGTCACGCAGAGGCGGTCGACATTCGGCCGGAGCGAGCACAGCTCCTCTGACAGCTCCGGCGGCAGCATCGGCGAGACGAGGCCCGGGACGTAAACCGAGAACGCACGCTCGTCCGCGCCGCGGTCGAGAGGTGAGCCCGCGGCGACAAACCACGAGACGTCCGCGATGTGAACGAAGGCGCGATCCTCCTCGAGCGTGAGCGCGTCGTCGAAGTCCTTCGCCGTCTCCGGGTCGATCGTGAACGCGAGCCGGTCGCGAAGGTCCACCCTCCCCTCCACGTCGAGCTCCGGCGGCGTGTACGGCTCGAATCCCCGCAGCTCGCCCTCCTCGACGAGCAGCCCTTCGAGCACGACCTCGATCGAGCTCGCCTGCCCCAGCACGCGCTCGAACTTGGCCCGACCGCGCCCTCTGCGGACGACAGCCAGATCGCCGGGCTGCCCCTCTCCCCTGCGCTCTACCAGAACGGGCGTGCCGGGCACGAAGTACGGCTCGCCGACGAGGTGCTTCCCTCGCGACGCGAGCTCTACGACGAGTGGGTCAGACCTGGAGGAAACGGCGGATCGTCAACCCAGAGCCGGCGGCACCGAGCGCGAGACCGGCGCCGAGCACGATCAGCACGTGCACCCCGAAGGGCCAGGCGTGGATGTTGGACGCGCTCGTCAAGTGGATCAACGGCATGAACAGCGTCCGCCCGAGCGCGAGCAGAATCACCGCCGCAACCGCCCCGGCCAGGCCGCAGAGCAGCCCCTCGATCATGAACGGCCCGCGCACGAACCAATTCGTCGCGCCCACGAGCTTCATCACCTCGATCTCGCGACGACGCGCGTAGATCGACAGCCGGATGGTGTTCGCCACGAGCAGCGTCGAGGAGACGAGCAGGACGATGAACGCGATCAGGACCACGATCCACAGGTAGTTCGCGACGGAGAGCACGCGGTGCGAGATGCGGTCGCAGCTCTCTCCCTCGGCCGTCTTGGCCGCCTTCGAGCCCGGCGGGGTCGGACAGATGCGTTCGATGCCGTCAAGGCCCGCGCTGTTGAGCTGCCGCGAGATGGTGTCGATCTGCTCGGCCTGCTTCGGGTAGACCTTGAAGGCGCTCGGGAACGGGTTGTACGGCAGGCTGTTCACCATCTCCGGCCGCTTCTTGCGCTCCTGCGCGAGCGCCTGCTGCTTCGAGACGAAGCGCACGGACTTGACCTGCGGCATGTTGACCAGCGCGTTGTGCACGTTGTTGATCTGGGCGTTGCTCGCCTCGGCGCCGCAGCGGAGGTCCGTGCAGAAGTAGACGTTGACGAGCAGCTGCTTCTTGTAGTGGTCGCTGAGCGAGAGCGCCCAGCTGCCGAGACCGACCACGAGCCCGAGCATGAACATCCCGATCAGGACGGTGGTCGTCGCGGCGAAGGTGGTCGAGAGGTTCGCGCCGAGCGAGCGCACCGCCTCGGCGACGATGGTGCGGAAGCGGCTCATTCCGTGGTGTACCCGCCGCGGCGCTCGTCGCGGAGCAACTTGCCGGCTTCGAGCGCGATCACGCGCTTGCGCATCTTGTCGACCATCTCGCGGTCGTGGGTGGCCATCAGGATCGTCGTGCCCGAGCGGTTGATCCGGTAGAGCAGCTGCATGATCCCGACGCTCGTGTCGGGATCGAGGTTCCCGGTCGGCTCATCGCAGATCAGGAGCGCCGGATGGTTCACGAATGCGCGGGCGATCGAGACGCGCTGCTGCTCGCCGCCGGAGAGCTCGTCGGGCAGCGACGCCATCTTGTGCGTGAGGCCGACCATGTTCAGCACCTCGGGCACCTTGCGCCGGATCTGCTCCTGGCTCTCTCCCTGCACCTTCAGCGCATAGGCCACGTTCTCGGCGGCGGTGCGGTTCGGCAGGAGCTTGAAGTCCTGGAAGACGCAGCCGACGTTGCGCCGCAGCATCGGCACCTTCGAGCGCTTCAGGCGCGCGAGGTCGCGGCCGCCGACGACGATCTTGCCTCGCGTCAGCTCGATCTCTTTCAGCACCAGCCGGATGACCGTCGACTTGCCCGAGCCCGAGGCGCCGACGATGAAGACGAACTCTCCCTTGTCGATGTCGAAGGAGACGTCCTGCAACGCTGCGACGTCCGGCTCGTAGATCTTCGTCACGTTCTCGAACGTGACCATCGCCGAGCTCGAGGGTGCGGGCGGCGGAGGCTGCCGCTGCCCGTTGAGGACGACAGTCCCTACGTCAGTCTGCTGAAAGTCGGTTTCTTGCACGGGAAAAGGAGCGACTCGGCGCCAGAGACGCCGGTAGGCTACGGCGCCGAATCCTAGCTAAACCGGCGGCTGGATCACCTGACACAGCTAGATCACCCTGCCGGCGGCCTTCGCGAGCAGGTACTCGTGGACGAACTCGTCTAGGGCGCCGTCGAGCACGGCCTGCGTGTTGCCGGTCTCGTGCTCGGTGCGGTGGTCCTTGACCAGTTGGTAGGGATGCAGCACGTAGCTGCGAATCTGGCTGCCGAAGTCGGCCTGCTGCGTTGCTCCGCGCTCTCTGGCCAGCTCCTCCTCGCGCTTCTCCTGCTCCTGCTCGAGCAGGCGCGACTTGAGCACGCGCAGCGCGGTCTGCTTGTTGGAGCTCTGTGAGCGTTCGTTCTGGATTTGCACAACGATCCCGGTGGGGACGTGGGTGATCCGAACCGCGGAGTCGGTCTTGTTCACGTGCTGCCCGCC
>JBEVNN010000041.1:0-4190 GCA_040508095.1 Gaiellaceae bacterium | reverse complement strand
TACGCGTCGATCGGGCGCATGCGGCGGATCGGGAACCGTTTCGCGTAGAGCCGGGCGAACACGCGCGTGAGCGGCCGTACAGCGTCGACGTTCACGACCAGCGTGCCCATATGCGCTCGGCGGTCGAATCCCCAGGAGCTGACGCGCAGGCGCCGCAGCTGCGCGGGAGCAACCGGGCAGCCGCCATGCCACGAACGCGGCAGGTCGGCCGCAGTCACGCGCGCGACCGAGTACGTGAAGGGAGGCGGCTGCAGAGCCAGGACGGCAAGCAGGAGCGCGGCCATCGCCCGTAGTCTGCAGGGCCGTGCGCCTTCTCGCTCTTCCTGTGCTGGCGCTCGCGGTGGCGGCTGCGGCCTCGGGCGGCACCGACAAGGCCGCCGTCTGCGGCCCGATGCTGCCGAACCGGCTCGACACGGGCTCCTCGACGCAGCTCGTCACCGCGGTCGCGCCAACGCGCCGCTCGACGCAGGCGGTGTTCCGCCTGTGGACCAAGCGCGGCGGCTGCTGGCGGCCGGCGGCGGGGCCCTGGACCGCGTGGCTCGGCGGCAACGGCACGTCGCCTGCGAAGCGCGAGGGCGACCGCCGCACGCCCACGGGCATCTTCGGCTTCCTGCGCACGATGTACGGCGTCGCGCCGAACCCCGGCGTCCGCTACCGCTTCCACCGCGTCGTCTGCGGCGACTGGTGGGTCGAGGACTCGCGCTCGCCGTACTACAACCGCTTCCGGCACGTGAAGTGCGGCTCGAAGCCGCCGTTCCGCACGACCAGCGAGGACATGTCGCGCTCGCCGACCGCCTACCGCCACCTCGCGGTGATCGCCTACAACACGAACCCGGTGGTGCCCGGCCGCGGCTCGGGGATCTTCCTGCACGTGAGCACGGGCCGCCCGACGCTCGGTTGCGTGAGCCTGCCGCTCCCGCAACTCGTGCGCACGCTGCGCTGGCTGCGTCCCGCGACGCACCCGCTGATCGCGATCGGCACAGCCGACGATCTCACCTAGAGCAGCGAGCGCGCACCGCGAGCGGCGATCGCGTCCTCGCGCGCGTGAACGACCCAGACGCGAACGGGCGAGCCCGGGAGCGCCACGTCGACGTCCGGCCGCGCCGCGCGGTTCGCGCGCTCGTCAAGCTCGAGGCCGAGGAACGCGAGCCGTCCGCAGATGTCGGCGCGCACCCCGGCAGAGCCCTCGCCGATCCCGGCCGTGAAGACGACGGCGTCGACTCCGCCGAGGGCCGCCGCCGCAGAGGCGACCGCGCCCGCGACGCGACGGGAGAAGACGGCCAGCGCGAGCCGAGCGTCGTCGTCCTGGCGCGCCTCCAGCTCCTCGACCCGGCCTGTCCCGGCGAGCGCGACGAGCCCGGACTCGTGCTCGAGCGCGTGCTCGAGCTCGTCGGGCGTGGCCGCGCCGTGCCGCTGCAGGTAGAGCAGGATCTCCGGGTCGATCGTCCCCGGCCGCGTCGCCATGGGCACCCCCTCCAGCGGGCTGAAGCCCATCGTCGTATCGACGGAACGGCCGTCCAGCACGGCGGTGACCGAGCAGCCGCCTCCCAGGTGGCAGACGACGAGCCGCGGCACCGTCACGCGCTCGGCGGCCCAGGCCACGGACAGCCCGTGGAAGCCGAAGCGCCGGATCCCCCACTCCTCGCGCCAGCGCCGCGGCAGCGCGTACGTGTAGGCCTCCTCGGGCAGCGTCGCGTGGAAGGCGCTGTCGAAGACCGCGACGTGCGGGACTCCGGGCAGTGCGCGGCGCGCCTCGTCGACCGCGGCGAGCGCCGGCGCGTTGTGCAGCGGCGCCAGCTCCGTCAGCGCGTCGAGCCCGCGCCGAACCGCGTCGTCGATCACCACCGGCTCCCGGAAGCGCGCACCGCCGTGAACGATCCGGTGCGCGACGGCGTCGACCGAACGAGCCTCGGCGAGCGACGCGACCGGCTCTGCGGAGTCGTCCTCCTCGACCGCCGAGAGCTTCAGGCTCGTCGAGCCCGCGTTGACGACGAGGACCTTCGTTAGCCCGGCCACGTCCAGCCGCTGATCCCGGGATCGTCCTCCCCGTGCTCACGCGTGTACGCGCGGGCGCGCAGCCGGCGGTCTTCGAGCTCCTGGCGCAGCGGCCCGGCGGAGTTGGCGAGGCCGGGGACGCGGTCGATCACGTCGATCGCGAGGTGGAAGCGATCGAGGTCGTTCAGCATGACCATGTCGAAGGGCGTCGTCGTCGTGCCCTCCTCCTTGTAGCCGCGCACGTGCAGGTTGACGTGGTTGCGGCGGCGGTAGGTGAGCCGGTGGATCAGCCACGGGTAGCCGTGGTAGGCGAAGACGACGGGCTTGTTGGTGGTGAAGATCGAGTCGAACTCGCCGTCGGGAAGCCCGTGCGGATGCTCGCTCTCGGGCTGCAGGCGCATCAGGTCGACGACGT
This sequence comes from Gaiellaceae bacterium, assembly GCA_040508095.1. GTDB lineage: Bacteria > Actinomycetota > Thermoleophilia > Gaiellales > Gaiellaceae > AC-32. Next base: position 1,780 of record JBEVNN010000041.1, on the reverse strand, counting down.
TAACGACCCGCACCTTCAGCTCGGGCAGGTGCTCCCGCAGCAGGGCGGCCGCGGCGAGCGTCTCGAGCGTGGGGACGTCGCCGCAGCAGGCGAGCACAGCGTCGGGCTCGTCGCCGTCGTCGTTCGAGGCCCACTCCCAGATCCCGATCCCGCGCGTACAGTGGACGATCGCGTCGTCCATCGAGAGGTAGTTCAGCGCCGGCTGCTTGCCCGCGACGACGACGTTGACGTAGTCCCGGCTGCGCAGGCAGTGGTCGGCGACCGAGAGCAGGGTGTTCGCATCCGGCGGCAGGTAGACGCGGATGACCCCCGCCTTCTTGTTCACGGCGTGGTCGATGAAGCCCGGGTCCTGGTGCGAGAAGCCGTTGTGGTCCTGGCGCCAGACGTGGGAGCTGAGGAGGTAGTTGAGCGAGGCGATCGGCCGCCGCCACGGGATGTCGCGCGTCACCTTCAGCCACTTCGCGTGCTGGTTGAACATCGAGTCGACGATGTGGATGAAGGCCTCGTAGCAGTTGAAGAGGCCGTGCCTGCCTGTGAGCAGGTAGCCCTCCAGCCAGCCCTGGCAGAGGTGCTCGCTCAGCACCTCGACCACCTGGCCGCGCGGGGCGAGGTCCTCGTCGGTGGGTAGGATCTCCGCCTGCCAGGCGCGCGGCGTCGCCGCGAAGATGTCCGCGAGGCGGTTCGACGCGGTCTCGTCGGGGCCGAAGACGCGGAAGCTGCCCCGGTTCCGCTCGACCACGTCGCGGAGGAAGCCGCCCAGTACCCGGGTCGCCTCGCTGAGCGTCTTGCCCGGCGCGTCCACGTCGACGGCGTAGTCGCGGAAGTCCGGGAGGAGCAGGTCGCGGAGCACGATGCCGCCGTTCGCGCTCGGGTTGGCGCTCATCCGTCGCTCGTCGCTTGGCGCCAGCTCGAGCAGCTCCGCCACCGGCGCGCCGTTGTCGTCGAAGAGCTCCTCGGGCCGGTATGAGCGCATCCACTGCTCGAGCAGGCGCCGGTGCTCGTCGTTGTCGCGCGCCTCGGCGATCGGCACCTGGTGCGAGCGCCACGTGTTCTCGACCGGCAGGCCGTCGACCTCCTTCGGGCCCGTCCAGCCCTTCGGCGTGCGCAGGACGATCATCGGCCAGCGCGGGCGAGCCCCGTCGCCGCGCTGCTTGATCTCCGCGATCTCGTCGAGGACCTCGTCGAGGGCGCCCGCGAAGCGCTGGTGCACCGCGAGCGGATCCTCGCCGTCGAACCCGCCGGTGACCAGCACCGGCCGGTAGCCGTAGCCCCCGAGCAGCGCGACGAGCTCGGCCTCCGGAATCCGCGCGAGCACCGTCGGGTTGGCGATCTTGTAGCCGTTGAGGTGCAGGACCGGCAGCACGACGCCGTCCGTCTCGGGGTCGAGGAACTTGTTCGAGTGCCAGCTCGTCGCGAGTGGGCCGGTCTCGGCCTCGCCGTCGCCGATGACGCAGGCAACCAGGAGGTCGGGGTTGTCGAAGGCGGCTCCGAAAGCGTGGGAGAGGGCGTAGCCGAGCTCGCCGCCTTCGTGGATGGACCCGGGCGTCTCGGGGGCGACGTGCGACGGGATGCCGCCGGGGAAGGAGAACTGCCGGAACAGGCTTCTCATCCCGGGCGCGTCACGGGTGATGTCCGGATAGGTCTCGGTGTAGGTGCCCTCCAGCCAGGAGTTGGCGAGGACGGCCGGGCCGCCGTGGCCGGGGCCCCAGACGCAGATCGCGTCCAGGTCGCGGGCCTTGACCACCCGGTTGAGGTGGGTGTGCACGAGGTTGAGCCCGGG
>JBEVNN010000005.1:0-3071 GCA_040508095.1 Gaiellaceae bacterium | reverse complement strand
CACATACCCGTGAGGGCCTGGTCGAGCGGTCGCCCGAGCCGCTCCTCACCGAGCACGCGGCTGAACTCCTCCGACGCGGGGGGACTGCCGTCGTCGGCGATCGCCCGGATCGCCGGGCGGAGGCCGTGGCCGGCGCGCAGCGTCGAGGCGATCGTCGAGAGCACGTCCGGCAGCTGCCGGTCGAACGCCTTCCGGCGCCGTACAGCGGCCAGCCGGAGCACGAGAAGCGGCACGCCGAGCCCGATGAGCATGCACAGCACGGCGACGACCGGAGGGGCGCCGATCACGGTGACGAGCACACCGAAGACGAGCGCCGAGAGCCCCGCGAGGTACGGCAGGTGGCCGACACGCAGATTCAATCCCGAGCGCTCGACCGCGCGCGCCAGCCACTCGGAGCCTGGGAGCTCCTCGAGCGAGCGCTCCGTCCAGGCGAGCAGTGACTCGAAGCGGCCCGTGCGGTCGCGATCCTCGGTCCGCCGCTCGCCGCCCTTGACGTGCTTGTCGACCAGCCGGCCGATCTCGGACTTGCGCAGGCGGCGGTTCGCCGCGACGCCTGCCGCCGACAGCAGCAACGCGACGAGCAGGACGACGACCAGGGCCGTCTTCCCGCTGCGAGCAACCGAGCCCGCCTTCGTGGGGCCGTACTTGCTCCCCGGAACGTGCAGGGGCACGGCCGCACGCCGGCCGGCCGCGCGGACGCTGAGCACGAGCCGGTCGCCCGGCCGTGCCGTTGTCAGGTACGAGATCTGCCACGTCCGGTCGAGCTCCCGGCTGAGGGCCTGGTAGGTCGAGCCGAGGCTGCCCGCGTCCGCCGCGTCGAAGACCTTCCCACCGGTCGCGGAGGCCAGCCCCTGGAGCGGCGCCTTCTCGGCCTTCGAGCCCGCGGCGATCGCGTAGACGACGACGTTCGCCCGCCGCGCGGCCGCGATCGCACCGGAGAGCGAGCTCTTCGAGCCGAGGTCGTGGCCGTCGGTGAGCAGGACCAGGATCCGCATGCCGTTCGACATGTGGGCGAGGCGCGCCGACGACAGGCCGACCGCGTCGTAGAGCGACGTGCCCGACTGCCGGTCCGGCTCGAGCGCCGTCAGGGTGCGCGCGACTTCCTCGCGCGGCGCGTTGAGGCGCGTGAGCGCGAGCGCCTCGTGCCCGAAAGCGACCAGCCCGGTCGCGCTCGCGCGCTGCTGCGAGGCGAGGAACTCCTCGGCCGCCCGCGTCGCCTGGTGCAACGGCTCGCCACGCATCGAGTACGAGTTGTCGACGGCGAGGACGATCGCCTCCTCGGCGCCGAGCTGATGCGCTTGGGCGAACTCCGCCGGCGCGGTCCCTTCGAACAGCGCCGGCCGTGCGCCCGCGGGCACGACCGCCGTCACGCGCACGAGCGGGAAGCCGCTCACGTCGACGTGGCGGATCTGCAGCGGCGTCGAGGCCGCGGCAGTCGCCGGCAGGCAGAGCGCCGCGACTGCGAGCGCGACTGGGAGCGTCTTCCTCACGCGTGCCCCAGCCAGGCCGAGGAGGGCAGGTCGACGCCGTTCGCCATCAGCTTGTGCAGGAAGTTCGGCCGCAACCCGGTGGGCGCGAGCGGCCCGAGCAGACCCGGTTCGCCGCCGCCACCTTCGCGGGCCGGGGCCACGAACAGATCCTGCAGGGTCACGACATCGCCCTCCATGCCCGTGATCTCCGTGATCTGGGTCACCTTGCGAGAGCCGTCGACCAGACGCGCGATGTGCACGAGCAGGTCGAAGCCGCCCGCGATCTGCTCGCGGATCGCCTTGACCGGGAGCTCGACGCCCGCCATCAGCACGAGCATCTCGAGCCGGTGCAGCGCGTCGCGCGCGGAGTTCGCGTGGACCGTCGTGAGCGAGCCGTCGTGGCCCGTGTTCATCGCCTGGAGCATGTCGAGCGTCTCCGCGCCGCGAACCTCGCCGACGATGATCCGGTCGGGCCGCATCCGCAGCGCGTTCCGGACGAGGTCGCGAATGCGAACCTCGCCTTCGCCCTCGACGTTCGGCGGGCGGGACTCGAGCGGCACGACGTGGCGCTGCTGGAGCCGGAGCTCCGCCGCATCCTCCACGGTGACGATGCGCTCGCCCGCGGGGACGAACTGCGACACCGCATTGAGCAGCGTCGTCTTCCCCGTGCCCGTACCGCCGGAGATGAGCAGGTTGAGCTTCCCGCGCACGCACTGCGCGAGGAAGTCGGCGGTCTGCGGAGTCATCGTGCCGAGCTCGACGAGGCTCTCGAGAGTCAGCGCGTCCTGCGCGAACTTCCGGATCGTCAGCGACGGCCCGCGGAGCGCGAGCGGCGAGATGATCGCGTTGACACGACTGCCGTCGGGGAGCCGCGCGTCGACCATCGGCGACGACTCGTCGACCCGCCGGCCGACCTGCGAGACGATGCGGTCGATGATGCGCAGCACGTGCGCGTCGTCGAGGAAGGAGGCGTCGGTCTCCTGGATCACGCCGCCGCGCTCGATGTAGAGCTGGTCGTACCCGTTGACCATGATCTCCGTCACGCTCGGGTCGCGGAGGAACGGCTCCAGCGGTCCGTAGCCGAGAATGTCGTCGGCGATCTGCCGCTCGAGCAGCGCACGCTCGCTCGGGCTCAGCGGGACTTCCTCACCCTTGAGCTCCTCGCTGACGACCTCCTGGACGCGCCGCTCGAGCTCGTCCGAGCCTTCGAGGTTCAGGAACGCTGCGCCCAGCTTGGCGATGCAGGCCCGGTGGATCCGCGTTTTCAGCTCGGCATGGGGGTCCCGCGCCCGCGCCCGCGCCTGGGCCTGGTCGACCTGGAGGCGCTCGGCGAGCACCGAGGCGTCGTTGCGGGAGAAGCCGTTGTTGAGGTCGACGCTGCTCATCGACGTCCCCTCAGCCCGAAGCGGCGCCGCGGGACGTCGTCCTTTGCCCTCGCACCCGCGAAGACCGTGTCGGCAAGCCGCCCGGCGGCCTGCGAGAAGCTGGTGCCCTCGTCCGCGAGGACGACCGGCAGCGCACGGTTGATCGCCGCCGGCACCTCCGGGTCGTCCGGCAGCTCGAACGCGATCTTCGTGTCCAGCGCGTCCTCGATGTCGTCGC
>JBEVNN010000001.1:0-6410 GCA_040508095.1 Gaiellaceae bacterium | reverse complement strand
CGGTCACTGCTCTAGTCTCACAGGGCGATGAGAGCCGTTCGGGGCAGGCGGGCGGCAGCGGCGCTGCGGCTGCCTCTCTGGATTTCGCTCCGTACCACGCGGCCGCGCAGCACGAGCTACGGGTTCGACCGCGGCACGCCGATCGACCGCTTCTACTTCGAGGAGTTCCTGCGTGAGTGGAGCGGCGACGTGCGCGGCGACGTCCTCGAGGTGAAGAGCACCGCCTACGCCGAACGGTTCGGTTCGGGGGTTGCAAAGGTCGACGTCCTCGACCTGGATCGCGGTAACGCCAACGCGACTGTGATCGCCGACCTCGGCGAGCCGGACAGCCTGCCCGCCGCGGCGTACGACTGTTTCGTGCTGATGCAGACCCTCCAGTACGTGGCCCGGCCCGAGCTCGCCCTTGCGAATGCGTGGAGCGCGCTGCGGCCGGCCGGCGTGCTGCTGCTGACCGTTCCGACGGTGCAGATGATCGATACGGGGCTGCCGGACCTGTGGAGATTCACGCCTGCCGGGATCGGAAAGCTCGTCGAGCACGTCTGCACCGGAGCCGAGGCCGACGTCCGTGGGTACGGGAACGCCCTCGCCAGCTCGGCGTTCCTGCTCGGCCTCGCGGCACAGGAGCTGCGACGGGACCACCTGCACGAGCTGGACCCCGCGTTCCCCGTCGTCACCTGCGCCAGAGTGCGTAAACCGGCCTAGGTCCATCGCACGCACTCGCCGCCGCGTGCGGCCTCGTAGCGCGTCAGGCGCCACAGGCTTCGCGCCTCGGGCGCCATCAGCGGCAGCTGCGTCCGGTACCGGCGGCAGGCGCGGAGCTTCGTCAGGCGGTGCGAGGCGGCCGCCCCGAGCACGGCCCAGTCGCCCGAGGTGTGGCTCCAGGCGGAGGCGTACGGCTGCTCGACGTACCGGCCGACTCGCCTACCCGGGAGCCCGCGGGCGCGCACGAGCTCCGCGAGCCACGCGTGGTCCGGGTGCATCAGCGGGTGCCCGGGCACGAGCACCGTCTCCGCTCCTCCGAGGGCGTCCTCCAGTCGCGCCCAGATCGTCTCGTCGTCTCCACCGCGCGGGTACTGGTGGTCGTTGAACGGCAGCCACAGCGGCCGCGCGCCAAGATCGTGGCACGCAAGCTCGTCCTCGGCCCGGCGCACGCGGGCGGCCTCGCCCGCCGTGCGGAAGCCGGCGCCTGCGTCCCACTCGCCGGCCGGGTGATCCGCCGCCGGGTCGCCCGCGAGCACCGTCACCACGCGCACGTCGCCCTTCGCGGCCGCGATCGCCGCGCCGAGGGACAGTGCGGCGTCGTCGAGATGCGGAGAGAGGACGGCAACCGGGCCCGTGAGCCGTTCGCCGCCGAGAAGCCCGAGCCAACGGGCGACCTGCGCGCTACCGGCTGCCGATGGGCTCCGTTCGCGCGGAGGACAGCCTGCTGCGCGTGTGCTCGACGACGTCTGCGACGATCTGGTCGAGGTCGAGCGTCGTCTGCCACCCGATCGCCTCGCGGATCTTCGCGGTGTCCGGCTCGCGGTGGAGCGTGTCCTCGATGCCCTGGTCGTAGACGCGGTCGTACGGCACGAACTCGAGCGGCGACTGGCTGCCGACGGCCCGTTTCACGCGTTCCGCCAGCTCGAGGATGGTCACGCGCTCGGAGGAGCCGACATTGAAGATCTCGCCGGCGATGCCGTCCGCGTCCATCAGCCCGCAGAGCGCACGCACGGTGTCGGACACGTGGCAGAAGGAGCGGGTTTGCTTCCCGTCGCCGTGCACCTCGAGCGGCGCGCCCTCGAGCGCGCGCTCGACGAAGCGCGGGATCACCATGCCGTAGCGGCCGCTCTGCCGCGGGCCGACGGTGTTGAAGAGCCGCACGACGACGGCATCGAGGCCGCGCTCGAGGTGGTACGAGAGCGCGAGGTGCTCGTCCATCGCCTTGGAGTCGGCGTAGAGCCAGCGCTTCTCGGTGGTCGGCCCGTAGACGCGGCGGTCGGTCTCCGTCAGCGGCCGCTCCTCTCGGTGGTCGCCGTACACCTCTGAACTCGATGCGACCAGGACGCGCTTGCCGAACTTGCTGCAGTAGCCGAGCACGGTCTCGGTGCCCTGCACGTTCGTGACCATCGTGTGGACGGGCTGCTCGACGATCAGGCGGACGCCGACGGCCGCGGCCAGGTGAAAGACGACGTCACACTTGTGCACGACCTCGCTCACGACTGCGGGCGAGAGGACGGAGTCCACGACGAGGTGGAAGTCCGGCCGGTCACGCAGGTGCGCGATGTTGTCGAGCGACCCCGTGGAGACGTCGTCGAGGGCGAACACCTCCCACCCCTCGGCGAGGAGCCGATCGGCGAGGTGGGAGCCGATGAACCCCGCTCCGCCCGTGACGAGAGCCTTCTTGCCCACCGACCAAGCGTACTAACGCTGCGTGACGCGTCTGAGCGCGTCCTGGATCTCCACAGCGCGCGGGCTGAGCGCCAGTGCGGCGCGCAACTGAGCGCGCGCGTCCGCGGGCCGTCCCGCCCGCGCGTAGGCGAGGCCGAGCTCGTATCGCGCCTCGGCCGAGCGCGGCTGCTTGTCGACGGCCTTGCGCAACGGCGCGATCGCCGCGGAGGGAGTGGGGGCGGTCTGGGCCTCCACGAAGTACGGCTGCACCGACGGCGGGTCGAGCCGGCGCGCCCAGCGGAGGTCCGACGCGCGCGACGACGAGCTCTCGAGCGCCTGGTCGGAGAGGCGCGCCGAGAGCCACGGCGGCGCGAACGCGAGCGCGGCAACCCCGACCGCGACTCCGGCCCCGATCCACGAGACCAGCGGCCGCAGCGCGGCGGCGCGCCCCGCAGCGCCGGCTCCCAGCAGGACGAAGAAGGGCACGCCGAGCGCCGGGATCGTCCAGTTCCAGTCGCCCGAGGCGTGCACGATCCAGTACGCGCTTCCCGCGAAGGCCGCGGTCGCCGTCGGCTCGCGCAGGCGCAAGCGGCGAAAGCAGACGACCAGCGGACCCCCGAGCCCGACGACGAGCAGCAGTAGCCCGGGGACGCCGAGCTCGCTGAGCGCATCGAGCTCGACCGAGTGCGCGCGCGCCGGGGTTTCGGTGCTGCGGCCCTCGACGAGGTATGCGGGACCGAAGCCGCGGTCGCCGATCCCGGCCAGGGGGTGGTCGGCGAACTCGTGCAGGGCGACGCGCCAGAAGTCGTACCGGTTCGAGCCGAGGCTGACGAAGTGCGTCTGCGCCTGCTCGTTGGTGGGGAGGTGCTTGAACGCGGCCCACTTGTCGGCGACGAAGCGGCGCGGGTGGTCGACCGACGCGAAGAAGGCGGCGACGGCACCGACCGCGGCGGCGACCGCGAGCGCGGCCACGACGATTCCGGCGACCCTGTGCACCCGCGGCGAGACCTCGAGCCGCCGGTCGAGCAGCGCATAGACCGTCCCGGTCACGATCGCCGCCGCGACGAGCCAGAAGAGCGTGAACGCGCTGTGCCGCGCCGCCGACGTGAACCCCGGCCCGGCGTTGAACGGATCCGTCAGCGGGCGGAACTGCGGCCCGACGAGCACGCCTGCGATCGCCGTCGGGACGAGCAGCCGCAGCCGCTGCGGGCTGACCGCGAGCACCACGATCGCCGAGGCCGCGAGCCCTAGACCGCCGCCCTTGCTCTGGGTCAGGAGCCACCCGGCGAGCGCCGCAGCCGCGGCTCCGAGCGCGCGCCCGCGCAGCAGGCTCGGCAGCCGGCGTTCTGCCGCCAGCACAAGGGCGGGCCACAGCCCGATCAGGAAGATCGCGGCGTCGCCGTTCGGGTACGTGACCGGCCAGGCGAGCCGCCCGTCGCCGACGAAATACGGCGCCGGGTCGTTGCCGTAGCGCACGGCAATTGCCGTGGCCACCGCGAGGCCGCCGCCCAGGGCGGCTACCCCGGCGGTCACGACCAGCCCCTCGCCCCGCCCTCGAACCGTCAGCAGCGCTACGGCGAGGGCGGCGGCGTAGAACAGCGTCAGCAGGGCGTCGTCGCGCGCCAGCGAGGGCAGCGGCGACCAGGCGGCGGAAATCGCCTGCCAGACTGCGAGCAGCAGCAGCGCGCCGAGCCCGACCAGGGCGGCGCGAGGCGGTACCAACGCGACGCCGACCGCCAGCACGACCGCCAGCAGCAGCGAGGCGAGGATCGCGTAGAGCAGCCAGTCGCGCGCCTCGATGCTCCCGGTTTCAGTCCACGCGAGCACTCCGGTGAGGGCGAGCAGGGCGATCGCCGGAAGAGAACGGGCCGCAAATCCGTGTGTCACAAGAGGAATGTTCGGGTTCTATAAGGATTGATCCAAGGAATATTCGGGTTTTGCGAGGATTGACCCGTTTTGGGCTTGTCAGATGCCACTGTCATAACTACCTTGTGATCACAGTTCGTTCGGACGGGATTCGGAAACGGAGATCCCGGGGAGAAGCAATCTTGCGGCAAGACCGGGCTGGGGAAGGCCCGGTAGGCGTATCGGAACCTGATCGGAAGATCAGGAGGAGGAGGGAAAGCAATATGTGGCGACGTGTGCTCGTCTTGGGGGTGCTCGCCTGCGCGGTGGGCATGGTGGTTGCGGCACCTGCGGCCGTGGCCGCGACCCCACAGCAGATCTACCGTGACTACGCCGACAACGGGCGGCTCGACCAGTCGTACTCGAAGGCGGACCTGAAGGCCGCCCTCAAGTACGCGGCTGTTCAGGGCTACCCGCGCGTGGGCGTGCAGGGCGCGGTCCAGCAGGCGCTGGGCGCGCAGGCCGTGAAGACGTCCGGCGGGCTCCCGTTCACGGGTCTCGACCTGACGCTCATGGCCGTCGGCGGCGCGCTGCTCATCGGCGCCGGCACGACCCTGCGCAAGCTCGGCCACTCGCGGCAGCAGTAACGACGGGTAAGCGGAGTAAGCGGCGACTCCTGGCTGCGGCATGGCCACGCGAACCCTGAACGCTGAAGCGCTTCCCGCGCTCGAGCCCCTTGCGCTCGAACGCGCCGTCCCTGCGCGGCGCACTCGAGGCTTCGGCTCCTGGGCGCGGGGAGCGCTCCTCCTCGACGGCCTGATGCTGCTCACGGCGGCGCTCATCTCCGAGCTGACCGCCGGGAGCGCGGGCGTTCCCCAGACACAACCGGTCTGGCTGCTCGCGTACGCGGCACTGGTCGTCGGCCTGCTCGCGCGCCGTGGCCTCTACGACTGGCGGCTGCGCCTGTCGATCCTGGACAACTTCAAGCGCGTCGTCACCGCCGTGGTGCTCGGATCGATGACACTGCTCACACTCCGGATCCTGCTGCCGGGGGATGTGGACGACCTCGCCGGCCAGTCGCTGCGGCTGCTGGCCTTCAGCGCCGTGTACCTCGCCGCGGGCCGCGTGGCCTTCGACTGGACGCAGCTGATGGCCCGGCGGCACGGCGAGCTGGCCAGGCCGACCCTGATCGTGGGGGCCGGCCGCGTCGGCGCGCTCACCGCCACTCGGCTACTCGACAACCCGGAGCTCGGGCTAAAGCCGGTCGGCTTCCTCGACAAGGAGCCGCTCGACGAGTCGCGCCTGCCCGTGCCCGTGCTCGGGGCCAGCTGGGATCTCGAGCGGCTGATCGAGCAGCACGGGATCGAGCACGTGGTCGTGACGTTCTCGACCGCGCCGAACGAGGTGCTCCTGCGGGAGGTCGAGCGCTGCGAGGAGCTCGGTGTCCCGGTCTCGCTGGTGCCGCGCCTCTTCGAGCGCGTGACCGAGCGCGTGAACGTCGAGCACATCGGCGGTCTACCCCTGCTTTCGGCGCGCCGGACGAACCCGAAAGGCTGGCAGTTCGCGCTCAAGTACATAGTCGACCGCATCGTCGCGGCGGCGCTGCTCGTGCTCATCTCACCGCTCTTGCTGGCGCTCGCGCTGGGCACGCTGATCTCGGTCGGGCGGCCGATCTTCTTCCGCCAGCCCCGGGCGGGTCGCGACGGGCGCGAGTTCGAGATGCTCAAGTTCCGCTCGATGCGGGCGGCGTCCGAGCCGCTCGTGGTCCCCGACCTGCCGCCCGACACCGCGCCCGGAGGCGTGGAGGGCGACGACCGCCGCACTCGCTTCGGCACGCTGCTGCGCCGGACCTCGCTCGACGAGCTGCCGCAGCTGATCAACGTCGTCCAAGGGCGCATGAGCCTCGTCGGTCCGCGCCCGCACGCAGTGGCGCACAACGAGGAGTACCGCAAACTGATCAAGGGATACATGATCCGCCACAAGGTGCTGCCTGGCATTACCGGGCTCGCCCAGATCAATGGATGCCGCGGCGAGACTTCGGAGCTGGACCAGATGCAGCAGCGCGTCAACTACGATCTAGAATACCTGAGATACTGGTCACCGGCCCTGGACCTCAAGATCATCATGCGCACCGCTCTGCAGACGGTGTTCGATCCCAAGGCTTACTGAGGCGGGTTATCTCAGGCCATTCGAGT
>JBEVNN010000280.1:0-3249 GCA_040508095.1 Gaiellaceae bacterium | reverse complement strand
GCTTCGCGCTGCAGCGGCAGGGCAACTACGCGGCCGCGCTCCCGCTTCTGCAGCAAGCGGTGCAGAAGCTCGCAGGCACCGGGCCGAGCGACCCGTACGAGGGCTACGCGAACTACAACCTCGGCTACACGCTCTACAGGCTCGGCCGCTGCGACGAGGCCGTCGCGTACCTCAAGCGCGCCGAGCACCTGGAGCCCGACCGCAGCGAGCCGCGCGCGATCCGCAAGCAAGCTCAGCGCTGCTGAGACTTGCCTTTCGGCCAGTGAAGGGCTGAATACACTCCGACGGATGCGCATCCTCGTCACTGGCGGGGCCGGCTTCATCGGCTCCAACTTCGTCCGCTACTGGGTGGAGCGGCACCCCGACGACCACGTCGTCGCCTACGACCTGCTCACCTACGCGGGCAACCGCGAGAGCCTGAGTGACGTCGAGGACCGGATCGTGTTCGTCGAGGGCGACATCGCCGATTTCGACCTCGCGGAGCGGACGCTGCGCGACGAGGAGGTCGAGGTGGTCGTCAACTTCGCGGCCGAGTCGCACAACTCGCTTGCGGTCGTCGACCCCGGCCGCTTCTTCCGCACGAACGTGATCGGGACGCAGACGCTGCTCGAGGCCGCGCGGCGCACCGGCCTGCAGCGGTTCCACCACGTCTCGACCTGCGAGGTCTACGGCGACCTGCCGCTCGACTCCGACGACGTCTTCACCGAGGAGACGCCGTACGCGCCGCGCACGCCGTACAACGCCTCGAAGGCCGGCGCCGACCATGCCGTCCGCGCCTACTTCGAGACCTACGACCTGCCGGTCACGATCACGAACTGCTCGAACAACTACGGGCCGCACCAGTTTCCGGAGAAGGTGATCCCGCTCTTCGCCACCAACGCGCTCGACGACAAGGCGCTGCCGCTCTACGCCTCGACCGCGAACAAACGCGAGTGGCTGCACGTGCTGGATCACTGCCGCGCGATCGAGCTCGTGCTCGAGCGGGGCGAACCGGGCGAGACCTACAACGTCGGCTCAGGCGTGGAGAAGTCGATCACGGAAATCGCGGACGCCGTCCTCGAGCACACGGGCAAGCCCGAGTCGCTGAAGACGATCGTCCCCGACCGGCCGGGCCACGACCGGCGTTACCTGCTCGACTCGACGAAGATCCGCAGGCAGCTCGGCTGGCGCGACGAGATCGCCTGGGAGGACGGGATCGCCCAGACCGTCGCCTGGTACGCGGACAGCCGCGAGTGGTGGGAACCACTCCGCGACCGCGCGCCGGTCGACGAAGCAGCCTGGCGCTAGGAGCACGGGGACCTGGGCTCCCGGTGGGCCCGGCTTCGTAACGGCTACAGCCGTTCGAGGCAGGCGCGCAGGCCGTCGCGCCAGTGCGGCAGCCGCGGGGCGTTGTCTCTCTCGCTGCACAGGACCGAGTACGCGGGCCGCGGGGCCGGGCGGCCGAGCTCTTCGGTTGTGATCTCGGTGACGCGGCAGTCGACGCCGGCTTCCTCGAAGATCGCCCTCGCGAACCCCGCCCACGAGCACTCACCCTCGGCCGCGACGTGCCAGATCCCCTGCGGCAGCGTCAGCACCTCCCGCGTCGCCTCCGCGAGGTGGCCGACGTAGGTCGGGCAGCCGACCTGGTCGGCGACGACGCTCACCTCGTCCCGCTCTTCGCCGAGCCTCAGCATCGTCCGCACGAAATTCGTGCCGGTCCAGCCGAAAAGCCACGAGCTGCGGACAATCCAGCCATCACGTACCTCGCGCTCGCCCTCGAGCTTGGTGCGCGCGTACACCGAGAGCGGCCGCGGCTCGTCGGACTCGACGTACGGCTCGCCCTTCGTTCCGTCGAACACGTAGTCCGTCGAGAAGTAGACGATAGGCGCTCCGAGCGCGGCCACGTTGCGTGTGCCTTCGACGTTGACCCGCTCGGCGCCAGCCGGGTCCGACTCGGCCCCGTCGACGTCGGTCCAGGCCGCCGCGTGCAGCACCACGAACAGGTCTGGGACTTGCTCGATCGGGTGCGTGACGTCCAGGTCCCCACGCGTGCGCGCGTCTGCCTCCGGAAAGGCCTCCTGCAGCGCCGCGCCGAGCTGGCCGCCCGCGCCGGTTATGAGGACGTTGTGTCCCGCTCCGACAGGATCGGCGATTGCGTGCTCCAGAGGTGGGCAACCCGCTCGTCGTTCCACGGCACACCGTGCTCGTCCGGGTTCGCTGAGTCGTACTCCTCTGTGACGTGGTAGAGGAAGAGGCAGTCCGTCAGCGCCTCGTAGCCGTGCGCGTGGTGGCCGGGGACATAGACGGCGGCCGTGTTCTCGTCGCCGATGTCGACCGTGAAGGTCTCGCCGCTCTCGCGGTCGAGCACGACGACGCGCACCATCCCCTGCAGGCACGCGAACAGGTCGCTCTGGCCGCGCTCGTGGTAGTGCAGGCCGCGGATCACCCCCCGGCGCGAGAAGGAGAGGTTCGACTGCTTCACCGGCTGCGGCAGGCCCGACTCGCGCATCAGCTCCATGAACCAGCCCCGGTCGTCCTCGTGCCGGCGTAGCGGGATCAGCCGGACGCCGTCGACCACTCTTTGTTCGCTCCGTTCTCGCGCACGTAGTCGTTCACCTCGTAGTAGGCGTCGATCGACTCGCCCGCGTCGCCCCAGAAACCCTCGAGCACGTCGTACTCCATCTCACCGCGGCCGACGTACCAGTTGTTCACGTCGGTGATCTCGAGCTCGCCGCGCCCGGAGGGCTCGAGCGTCGGGAGCACGTCCCAGACCTGCTCGTCGTAGAAGTAGATCCCGGTCACGGCGAACTCACTTGGCGGGTCCTGCGGCTTCTCGATGATTCGCGTGACCCGCCCGTCCTCGAGTTCGGGCACGCCCAGGTGGCGAAGGTGCTCCGGCTCGGGAACCTTGGCGAGCAGGATCCGCGCACCGCGCTCCTGAGCGTCGAAGTTCTTCACCGCCGGAGCAAGCGACTGCTCGACCACGTTGTCGGCGAGCATCACGCAGATCGGGCCGCCGCGCCCGAAGCGCTCCGCGAGCCCGAGAGCCTCGGCGATCCCGCCCGGCTTCTCCTGGTAGGCGTAGAAGAGCCGCTCGACCCCATGCTCGTGACCGTTGCCGAGCAGCCGGAAGAACTCGCCCGCGTGCGTGCCGCCGGTGACGAGCATCAGGTCGGTCACGCCCGCCCGCACCAGGGCCTCGATCGCCCAGTTGATCATCGGCCGGTCGTAAATCGGGAGCAGGTGTTTGTTGGTGATCTGCGTCAGCGG
>JBEVNN010000232.1:0-3397 GCA_040508095.1 Gaiellaceae bacterium | reverse complement strand
TTCCAGATGGCCCAGCCGAAGACGGCGTTTCTGCGGTTGACGATGCTCACGCGGGGCTTTGTAGCAAACCCGCCGCAGAATCGCAGCTAGCGGCCGGACTTGCCGTGACCGGCGGTCTCGTCGCCGGTGCCCGCGGCGCCATCGCCGCCACCGCCCCCGCCGCCCTTGCCCTTCGCCTTGGCCGGCGGCTGGGTCTGCTTCTTCTTGCCGCCGCCGTCGGTCTTGGCCTTGCCGTTGCCGCCTCCGTTCTGGCCGTGGCTGCGGCCGGCGGTCGGCGTTACGGGATGGGTCGGGTGCGCCGGTTTGGTCACTTTGTGAGCAGCGCCGTTCCCATTCGAGGGTGAGCTGACGTTCTTCACCGGCTTGGTCGCGAAGGGCTTGCCGGACGCGGGCTTGCCCTGCCGCTTCACCGTCGCGCGGGCCTTGACCGCCGCCTTGCGGAACGGCTTCTGGTCGATCGCGGCCTCGTGCCTGCTCGGAAGGACGGTCGCACGGGTGGAGCCGGAACCTGTGGCGCTGCGGGCGGGCTGCTTCTTCACGAGTGCGGGTGCCGCGGTCGAGCCTCCCGAGTGCACGATGCCGTGCTTCACGCCCTCGTAGCCGACCCCGGTCGCGAGCGCGGCACCCGCAGCGACCGCGGCGACCTTCACCGCCACACCGCTGCCGACCGCCGCACCGCCGCCGCCGAAGAGCCCGACGAGCGACTGCGGGAGCGGGATCGCGCCGAGTGCCTTCAGCGCGCCGCGCTGGGCCCGCTGGCTCCGCGCGAAGCCGGCGCAGTCATCGCATTCGCGGAGGTGGGCGCGGAGCGCACCCTTGTCCTGGCGCGAGAGGCGACGGTCGAGCTGCTTCGAGATCGCGAGCTCGGCCTCGCGGCAGGTGATTCCCTCATCGAGCTGCTCGCGCAGCGCGCGGCGGGCGCGGAAGATCAGCGTCTCGACCGCGCTGACCGAGACGCCCATGATCTCGGCGATCTCCTGGTAGCTGCGGCCTTCGAGCTCGCGCATCACGAGCGCCGAGCGCTGGTTGAAGGCGAGGTGTCCGAGCGCGCGGCGGATGTCCTCGGCGCTGATCGCGTCCTCGTCGACGGTCGCCTCGGCGAGCTCCTCCTCGTAGGCGACCTCGCTCGGCCGGCGCTGCGACTGGCGGAAGCGCTGCCGGCAGACGTTGTGCGCGATCGTGATCAGCCAGTTCTGCGGCTGGCGCGGACGCTCGCCCCGCTCCATCGCGCGGTAGGCGTTCATGAAGGTCGTCTGGGTGACGTCCTCGGCGTCGGACTCGTTCCGCATGACGACGAGCGCGTAGCGATAGACGTCGCCCGCATGCTTGCGGTACAGGCGCTCGAAAGCGCGGTCGCTGTTCAGGCGCCGTGCGAGAACCGGGGTCATCTGACCAGAAAGATGCCGGATTTCACGGCTTCTTGCACCCCGCTTAAGGGGTATTGAGGGGTGGGAGCGGTGGAAGCTGCGGCAGTTTGACGGGAGGCAACGGTGGGAGCGGTGGCGGCAGCGGCGGCAGCTTGACCTCCGGGGGAGGCGGAAGCGTCGGTGGGGCAGGCGGTTTCACGGTTGGAAGTGAAGGCGGTTTCACGAGTGTCGGGGCAGGCGCGGACGGCGCGGCCCCGGCTGTTGCCGGCGGTGGCGGCGGCGGTGCGGACGCGTTTGACGGGACTTGAGGCCGCTCGGCGCGCGAGCTGGTCGCCACGGCGTTGCGGCTCCTCGGCTTCACCTTGGCGCGTTGCGGGGTAGTGCGGCGGTTCGCCGTAGCCGCGTGCTTCGTCGCTGCTGCAGCCGCCGGCCGGGCCGATGCCTGCGCGGGCGGTGCTTTCGGCCCCACTGCCTCGACACCCTTGAGCCCGAGCCCGGCTGCGGCCGTACCCACCGCGAGGATCGTTCCGGCCTTGACGACGAGCGACCCGCCTACCGCGGCGGCGCCTCCTCCGCCTGCGCCGACGAACGACCCCAGCGAGCCCGGCAGCGGCACCGTGGTGAGCAGGCCCAGCGCCTTGCGGTTGACCTGGAGGCGTCGGCGCGCGCGGAAGAGCAGCGCCTCGACCGCGCTGACCGAGACGCCGAGCACCTCGGAGATCTCCTGGTACGTGCGGCCCTCGAGCTCGCGCATCACGATCGCGGCCCGCTGGTTGAAGGTCAGGACTGCGAGCGCCGCGAGCACCTCGTCGAGGTCGGCATGTCCGTTCTCGAGAACTGCGGGCTCGGGCGCCAGGTCGAGCGCGACCTCGCGTGGGCGCGACCCGGCCTGTCGCCAGCGCATGCGGCAGACGTTGTGCGCGATCGCGATCAGCCAGTTGTGCGGCTTGTGGGGGCGCTCGCCGCGCTGGAACGCGCGATAGGCGTTGAGGAAGGTCGTCTGCGTGACGTCCTCGGCGTCCGCGGGGTTCGCGAGGAGGGCGAGCGCGTACTGGTACACCTCGCGCGCGTGTGTGCGGTACAGCTGCTCGAACGAGCGGTCGGGGCTCTTGAGCAGGCGTAACGGCTTGCGGACGCGGGAAGCCTCCACGTTGTCTGAAACGGCGGCAGCGCCGTTCCGGTTACGGGGTCAGGCGTTCGCGGGAGCGCGCTTCCGGTTAGGCATGTGGATCGCCCGCCCGAGCGCCAGCAGTCCGGCCTCCTTGATGGCCTCGCTCAGCGTCGGGTGCGCGGTCATGCCGTCGGCAACCGTCTCGACCGTCGCCTCGGCGTCGAGCGCCACCGTGCCCGCCTCGATCAGGTCGGTCACGTGCGGGCCGACCATGACCACTCCGAGCAGCTCGCCGTAGCGCGTCTCGTGGATCGACTTCACCCAGCCGACCGTCTCGTTCTGCATCACCGCGCGGGCGTTCGCAACCCACGGGAACACGCCGACCGCGACGTCCTCGCCGTGCTGCTCGCGCGCCTCGGCCTCGGTGAGACCGACGCCGGCGATCTCCGGGTCGGTGTAGATCGGCCGTGGGACGCCGCGGTTGTCGACGACTGCGTCGTGGCCCATCGCGTTCTCGGCCGCGACCTCGCCCTCGCGGAACGCGGTGTGCGCGAGCTGCCAGTAGCCGGCGCAGTCGCCCACGGCGTAGATGTGCTGGGCCGTGGTGCGGCGCCGCTCGTCTGCCGCGATGCCCTTGCGCGGGTCGAACTCGACACCCACGTCCTCGAGGCCGAGGTTCTCGACCGTCGGGCCGCGGCCGGTCGCGACGAGCATCAGGTCGCACTCGACGGACTGGTCGCCGTTGTAGTGGACGCGCAGGGCCTCGCCCGTGTCCTCGACGCGGTCGCAGCGGGAATCGAGGTGGACGGCGATGCCGCGCCTGCCGAACTGCTTGGCGAGCTCCTTGGCCGCGTCCACGTCCTCCTGCGGAATCAGCTGCGGGAGCATCTCGATGATCGTGACCTCCGACCCGAAGCGG
>JBEVNN010000230.1:0-2611 GCA_040508095.1 Gaiellaceae bacterium | reverse complement strand
GCTCCTCGCTGACCGCGCTGGCGAACGGGTTCACGATCAGGGCGATGTCCATACTTGCGAGCATGCCACGGCTCGACCACGCGGCCTTCGCGAGTTCCGACCCGGACGCGGCCGCGGCCTTCTACGAGCGCGTCTTCGGAGCGCGGATCGTGAAGACGGAGGGCCATCCAGTGATGGCCTACGTCGGGAACACGGGCTTCGCCTTCCACGAGCCTGGAGGCCCGGACGAGCACGTCGGGGTACGAGTCGACGAGGAGGAGCGGGCGCACATCAAGCAGCGGCTCGACGAGGCGGGAGTCGAATGGCGAGAGCGCGACCACGGGATCGCGACGGGCCTGTTCTTCCGCGACCCCGACGGCCACCTGCTGGAGGCGATCACCTACCGCAGCGGCGACGACCCGCGGCGGCCGTGACCTCGGCCCTCGTCGTGCACGTGCCGGAGGCCGAGCCGGTCGTCGGAGGATGGCGCCGCGCCCACACCTACGATGCTCCGCTTGGGCTGCCCGCGCACGTGACGATCCTCTACCCGTTCGTGCCACGCGCGGAGCTGACGGAGGCCGAGCCGCGGCTGGCGGAGCTCGTCGCACGTCACGAGGCGTTCGACGCGACATTCGCCCGCACCGCCCGGTTCCCCGACCTCCTCTACCTGGAGCCCCAACCCGCCGAGCGCTTTCTCCGGCTGACCGAGGCCGTCACCGCCGCGTGGCCCGAGCACCCGCCGTACGAGGGCGCGCACGAAATCGTGATCCCGCACCTGACGGTCGCCGAATCCGAGGACGCCAGCCTGCTGGACTCGATCGCGTCCGAGATCGAGCCGCGACTCCCGATCCGCCAGCGCGTCGGCGCGTTGAGCCTCTTCGTGGAGTGCGAAGACGGCCGCTGGCGAGAGCACAGCCGCCTGCCGCTCGGCTAATCGGGCGTCGCGTAGCCGCGCATGCCGTCGATGAGCAGCGCGTAGAAGCGGTCGGCGAGCTCGTCGGTGTCCGCGCCCGGCCGCAGCCACGTGTAGGCCCAGTTCGAGGCGGACAGCGCGAGCAGCGCGGCCGTCGCGTCGTCGAGGTCGCTGCGCAGCTCGCCCAGCTCGCGGCCCTCGCGGAAGAGCCCGCGGATCCGCTCCTCGTAGCGCCGGCGCTCGCCGAGGATCTCCTCGCGCCGCTCGCCCTCGAGGTAGCGCCACTCCTGGACGAAGACCGTGGCCACGTCGAGCTGGTCGGCGACGACGCGAAGGTGCGAGCGCAGTGCGAGCCGGATCTTCTCCGTCGGCCGCAGCGAGTCGTCGATCGCGTCGAGGCCGCCGTGGAACGCGCGTGCTCCCTCGGCCATCGTCTCGTAGAGGAGGTCCTGCTTCGACTCGATGTGCGCGTAGAGCGACCCCTTCTGGACGCCGAGCGCCTTCGCGATCTCGCCGATCGAGGTTCCGTGGTAGCCCTTCTGCGCGAACAGGCGCGCGGCCTGGCGGGTCAGCTCCTCGCGGCGCGCGCTCATCGGCGCCGGTAGACCTCGGCGGCCGCGCGGTGGAAGCCGCCCGGGAGGCCGTCGGCCTCGAAGCTCGCGGCGATCTCCTCCATCTCGCCGACCCAGCGCCAGCCCTTCGCCTCCGCCGAGCGCTCCGCCCGCGCGTGCCGGTCGGACAGCGCGGGCTGGGAGAGGGCCCACTCCTCCAGTAGCGCCTCCTCGACACCCTCGCGCCGCGCGAGCTCGCGGATGGCGAGCAGCATCGCGGCTGTCCCTTTCGTCCAGGCGGCGTAGGCCACCTTGACTGCCGAGGCGTTCGGGACTACGCGCGCGTCGAGGACCGAGTCCGCGAACAGTTCCGCAACGCTGCCCGCCTCCTCTCCGGAGAGGTAGAGCCGCGTCGAGCCGGCCTCGCGCGGCGGCGACCCGACGATCCCGCCGTCCACGAAGCGGCCTCCGGCGGTGTGAACGACCTGCGCCACCTCCTGCGCCGTGGCCGGCGAGACCGCGTTCGCGTCGACGTAGAGACCCTCGAACGGTCCCAGCGAGCGAGCGACCTCCAGCGCGGCGTGCGGCGGGCAGATGGAGAAGATGACGCCATTGCGGGCGACCTCTGCGGGTGTTCCGACGTCGTCGAGCCCGGCCGCCTCGGCGCGCTCGCGCGTCTCCGCGCTGCGACCCTCCGAGGCCCAGACGACCCGCAGGCCCTGCCCGCGCAGGAGTGCCGCCACCGCGGCTCCCATCTCGCCGGGGTGGAGCACACCGATCGTCTCCACAGCCACTACACTGCCACCCTAACGATCGTTCGGTTGGGAGGCGCGGCATGGAGCAGCGCGAGCACGAATTCCTCGAGTACGTGCAGGACGGCGGCCAGGTCGAGGCGACCGACTGGATGCCCGACGAGTACCGCACGCGGCTGCGCAAGTTCATCGAGATGCACGGCAACTCGGAGCTGATGGGCGTCCTGCCCGAGCGCGAGTGGATCCTGCGCGCGCCGACCCTGCAGCGGAAGCTCGCCCTCACCGCCAAGGTACAGGACGAGGTCGGGCACGCGCAGCTCATCTACCGCGTGGTCGAGGACCTCGGCAAGACGCGCGAGGAGTGTCTCGACGACCTGATCTCGGGCAAGAGCAAGTTCCACAACGTCTTCCATTAC
>JBEVNN010000144.1:0-3302 GCA_040508095.1 Gaiellaceae bacterium | reverse complement strand
AGCACACCGAGGCGGCGGCCGAGATCTACGTGATGGGCGTGCGGCCGGAAAGCCATCGGCGCGGGCTCGGCACCGCGCTGCTCGAAGCGGCTGAGGCGTTCCTCCGCGAGCGCGAGGTCGAGTACCTGCAGGTGAAGACCCTCGGCCCTTCCCTTCCCGACGAGGGATACGCGGCAACGCGGAGCTTCTACGCGGCGCGCGGGTTCCGGCCGCTCGAAGAGCTCACCGCGATCTGGGGCGAGGCGAACCCATGCCTGATCATGGTCAAGCAGCTCGCGCCGTGACGTTTTCGCGCGGCCAAACGGTGGTGCTGCAGGAAGTCTGGCGCGACCGCGTCTGGGCGGCGCGGCCGATGCGCGTCGTCCGCGACGACGGCGACTTCGTCGCGCTCTGGTTCCCGCGCGGCACCCGGTGGCAGGGGCCGATCGACGTGCCGGGCGGCGAGTGGGACGGCGACCGCGGCCCGCGGCTCGCTGAGTGCGCGGCGACCGGCCGCTGGTTCCACCGCGAGCTCGAGTGGCAGGTCGACACGCTCCAGTTGCTGCGCGCCGGCGACTGGCACTCGCTCTGGGCCTCGTGGCTCCCGGGCTTCAAGCCCTGGGGCTGGTACGTGAACCTGCAGGAGCCCTTCCGCCGCAGCGAGCTCGGCTTCGAGACGATGGACCTCGCATTGGACGTGATCGTCGAGGCCGACCGCAGTTGGCGCTGGAAGGACGAGGACGAGCTCGAGACCTTCGTCGAGAGCGGCGCCTTCGGCCGCGAGCTGCCGCAGCGCCTGCGCGACGAAGGGCTCCGCGTCGCGAGGAAGGCCGAGTTGAACGAGCCGCCCTTCAGCGAGCCCTGGCACGACTGGCGTCCGGACCCGGTCTGGAGGCACCCCGAGCTGCCGAGCGGCTGGGATCGCCTCCGGCGGTAGCGTCCCGGCATGGCGCTGACCGTCGGCACCGCGGGGCACATCGACCACGGCAAGACGTGGCTCGTGCGCGCACTCACGGGCAAGGACACCGACCGCCTTCCCGAGGAGCAGGAGCGCGGCATCTCGATCGCGCTCGGCTACGCGCCACTCGAGCTCCCCGACGGGACGCGGCTCTCCTTGATCGACGTCCCGGGCCACGAGCGCTTCGTGCGAACGATGGTCGCCGGCGCGACCGGGATCGACCTCTTCCTGCTCGTGATCGACGCGGGCGAGGGCGCGCGACTCCAGACGCACGAGCACCTGGCGATCCTGCGGCTGCTCGGAATCGAGCGCGGCGTCGTGGCCGTCACGAAGGCAGACGCCGTCGACGCGGAGACGCTGCAGCTCGCAGTTGAGGAGGCACGCGAGCTCGTCCCGGGAGCCGAGGTGGTCGCCGTCAGCGCGAAGACCGGCGCCGGGCTCGACGAGCTACGGGAGGCGCTCGCGCGAGCCGCGGCCGGCGTCCCCGCGCGCCGACCAGACGCGCCGGCCCGCCTGTATGTCGATCGCGCCTTCACGATCGCCGGCGCCGGCACCGTCGTCACCGGCACGCGCTGGTCGGGCTCGATCGCGGCCGGCGACGAGCTGCGCGTCGAGCCGGCCGGCCTGCGCACCCGTGCGCGCAGCGTCCAGGTGCACGACCTGCCGGTGCCGAGCGCCGAGGCCGGCCAGCGCGTCGCCGTCAACCTCCCGGGCGTCTCGCGCACGCAGCTGCGCCGCGGGGAGGCGCTCGTGGCTCCAGGCGCGTATCCCGTGAGCTGGCGGCTCGACGTCGCGCTGGAGGAGCTCGAGCCGGTCCCCGCTGCCGTGACGGTTCACGTCGGGACGAGCGACGTGCCGGCGCGCGTCGTCCGCGAAGGGCGCTTCGCACAGCTGCGGCTGAAGGAGCCCGTCGTGGCAGCGCGCGGCGACCGCGTCGTCCTGCGCACCGAGACGACCGTGGGCGGCGGCGTCGTGCTCGATCCCGCACCGGCGCGCCGCTTCGATCCGCAGCGGCTCGAGCTGCTCGAGACCGGCGACCCGGAGGCGATCGTCCGCGCACTCGTCCGCGAGCCCGTGAGCGGGGCCGTGCTGCAGGCGCGGGGGCTGTTTTCGCCGGCCGAGCTCGCACAGGGCCTCGCGGCCGCCGAGCACGCGGGCGATTGGTTCTTTTCGCGCGAGTGGCTGGACGAGCAGCGCGCGGCCGTGCGGGCCAGGCTGCAGGAGCGAGCCCGGGCGTCGCCGCTGGATCCCGGAATCCCGCTCGGCGAGTTGCTGCCGCCGGAGCCGTGGGCGCCGGCCGTGCTCCAGGCGCTGCACGTCGAGCGCCGGGACGGCAAGGCGTACGCGCCGGGCGCGGCACCCGAGCTCGGCGACCGGGCGGCCGCGGCAGAGGAGCTGCAGGCGCGGCTGGCGGCCGAGGATCTCGTGCGCGTCGACGACCCGCGCCTCGCCGGGTTCCTCGAGGAGCGGGGGACGCTCAGGCGCGTCGGCGACGGCTACGCGGTTTCTGCCGAGCTCTACGATCGCGGGCGCGCGATTCTGGAGACCCTGTCGCCGATCACGATCGCCGGCTTTCGCGACGCGGTCGGCATCTCACGACGGGTCGCCCAGCTCCTGCTCGAGCGTTACGACGCCGACGGGATCACTCTCCGCGTCGGCGACGAGCGGCGGCTCAGGGCGTCGCGGCCGCGCTGAAGGTCACGTCGAAGCTGCAGGCCACGTCGCCCCGGAGCATGCACTCGGGCTCGTCGAGCCGGGCGCGCTGCCCGTAGTGCCGTGCCGTCCCCTCGGTCAGCCCGCGTAGCAGCACACAGAGCCGCCGCGGCGACGAGTACTGGATCCTGACCCCGTTCTCCCCGAGCGGCGCGATCGCGAGCCTCGGCGGGCCCGCCCGCGGGATGGTGGCGCGGATCAGCTCGTGAATGTGCTCTTCAACGGTGAGCAGGAATGCGCGCGGCGTGGGCGTCTGCGCGAAGAACGCCGGGTAGAGGCGCGAGAAGGTCGTCTCGGCGGTGTAAACGCCTAGCCCGTACACGATCTCGTCGACGTCGCGCTCCGCCGCTGCGGCGGCCGCTCCGCTCAGGCGGATCAGCGCCGCGTCCGGGTAGGCCTCGCTGAGCAGGTACTCGGGCTCGCCCGCGAAGACGGTCTGGACAACGTCCCGTCCGTGCTCGGCGACGAGGTAGTCGCGAAAGCTCTGGAAGATGACGCCGTGCACGCCGGGCGAGTCTAAGCCGCGCTAAATTCGCGGGCGGAGCGGCATGGGCCCGGTGGCCCAGCTGCATGAGCACGGGGGAACCCATGGTTCCCTCGTGAGCCCCCTCCTTAGAGACCCTGGGGTCCTGCGCGCTACATTCGCAAGCGG
>JBEVNN010000113.1:0-5190 GCA_040508095.1 Gaiellaceae bacterium | reverse complement strand
AGCCATGAGCTTCGTCGAGTTCACCGGCCAGGCGCGCCTGGGCAAGCGGACGAAGAACCTCGTCAGCCGCCTTGGGCCCGACGACGTCGCGATCATCGATCACCAGGACATCGACCGCGTCTCGGCGGAGGAGCTGCTCGACTCGGGCGTGCGGGTGGTCGTGAACGTCGCACAGTCGCAGACCGGTCGCTTCCCGAACCCCGGCCCCCTGCTGCTCGTGCGGGGCGGCGTCCGCCTGATCGACGTCCCTGGAGCTGCGCTGTTTGACGAGCTCCACGACGGCGAGGACGTCACCGTGCGCGGCGCGAGCCTCTTCCGCAACGGCACGTGCCTCGCGAACGGCCGCTCGCTGGCCGCCGAGGAGCTCCACCGCGCGCTCGCGGAGCAGCAGGGCCGCGTCACCGAGGCACTCGAGGGCTTCGCCGAGAACACGCTGCGCTACCTGCGCGACGAGGGCCGGCTGCTCACGCAGGGCATCGACTTCCCCCCGCTCGAGACGCGTTTCCGAGAACGACACGCGCTCGTCGTCGCGCGAGGGCCCGGCTACAAGCGCGATCTCGCGATCGTCCGGCCCTACGTGCGGGACTTCAAGCCCGTGCTCGTCGGCGTCGACGGCGGCGCCGACGCGCTCCTCGCGGCCGGTATGAAGCCCGAAGTGATCGTCGGCGACATGGACTCCGTCTCGGACGACGCGCTCCGTAACGGTGCCGAGCTCGTCGTGCACGCCTACCGCAACGGCGCCGCACCGGGCGCGCCCAGGCTCGACCGCCTCGGCCTCCGCTACTCGACCGTCTCCGCGCCCGGGATCAGCGAGGACATCACGCTGCTGCTCGCGTTCGAGAAGGGCGCCGAGCTGATCGTCGCCGTCGGGACGCATTTCAACTTGACCGAGTTCCTCGAGCGTGACCGAGCGGGCATGTCGTCGACCTTCGTGACCCGGCTCAAGGTCGGCGAGATCCTGATCGACGCGAAGGGCGTCTCGCGGTTGGTGAGCCGCCAGGTCGGCCTGTGGCCGCTGATCCTGTTCGCGGTTGCCGGCCTCGGCGCCGTGGTCGTCGCGGTCGCCGCGTCGCCCGGGCTGCGCGATTTCATCACCCTGCTCGGCCAGCGCATCCGCGACCTGCTCGGCCTCGGCTAAAAGGACCCAGTGCCCACGTACGCCGAAGCCAGCGAGCTACTCGCGCCCCTCGAGGACGTGTGGCTCTTCCTGGCCGAGCCGCACCATTTCTCCGACTGGTGGCCGGGTGTCGCCGGGGTAACCCCCGACCGACGGGGCCTGGCGCCCGCTGCGCGCTGGAAGCTGCACGCGGCGATGCGGCCCGGCCTGTTGCGCCGACCGGGCGTCGAGTCGACGCTCGTCGTGCTCGAGGTCGAGCCGCTGAAGCGCGTGGCCTGGTACATGACGAGCGAGCGCCTCGACGTCGAGCTGGAGCTCGAGGATGCCGGGAACCACCACACGCGTGCGGTCCTCACCGTCAGCGGGCCATTCCTGGTCGGCCTGCGCCGCTCGCTCCCGCGAAATGCGCTCAGGCGCCTGCACGCCCTGTGCCAGACTGCCGCCGAGCTCTAGTGCCCTTCCAGGCAGCACATGTCCGTTTCCGGCCCTCGATCACGCGGCGCCAGGAACCACCCTCGCCCTTGCCAAGGCAACCAGCCTTGGCCGCGGACGAGTGCGGCCCCTGGCTTGGTGCTCGCGACCCAGAAGCCGGACTGCACTACCTGAAAGGGCACTGATGTTCGACCTTCGCTACCACGTCGCCTCGCTCGCGGCCGTCTTCCTGGCGCTGATCATCGGGATCCTCGTCGGCGTCGGCATCTCCGGCCCCGTCGACAACCAGAAGACGAAGTTCCTCGAAGAGCAGGTCGCGAAGTACCAGCGGCAGCTCGACCAGAGCGCGTCCAAGTCAACCGACGACGCCCGTGAGCAGCAAGCGGCGCGCACCTTTATCAGCGAGACCTACCCGGTGCTGGTGCGGAACCGCCTGCGCGGGAAGCAGATCGCGGTCGTCTTGATCGGCGACGTGGACGGCGGCACCCGCAAGGCGGTCAACGACCTGCTGCAGGACAGCGGCGCCCAGCAGCTGCGCCTGCGGCAGCTGAAGGTCCCTATCGACTTACGCCAGCTTGGCGGAGCGCTCAAGGGCGAACCCGCAGCCGTGGGGCTTCGCGGGAGACAGAACGTCGAGGCCCTCGGCCGTGCCCTCGGGCAGGAGTTGATGCTCGGCGGCGACACGCCGCTGTACAACTCGCTCTACGCGTCACTCATGGACGCGCGAGACGGCGGAAGCCGAGCGCCGGCCGACGGCGTGGTCGTCGTGCGGACGGAGACCGCGCAGCGCGGGGCGACCGGCCGCTTCCTGCTCGGACTCTACTCGGGGCTGGCCGCGGCGCCCGTCCCGGCCGTCGGTGTCGAGTCGACGGACGCGGCCCAGTCGGCGACGAAGGCATTCGAGCGAGGCGGCCTTTCGACGGTGGACGACGTCGACAAACCGGTCGGCCGACTGGCGACCGTGCTCCTGCTGGCCGGGGCCTCGTCGGGGCAGTACGGCGTGAAGGACACGGCCGACGACGTGCTCCCGCCGTTCCCCTTGCGCGCCGCAACGGGTGGTTGAGCGGCCCACGATCCTCGTCGCAGCGCGCGACGAGGAGGCGAGGATCGGAGAAACGGTGGCGGCGCTGCGGCGGGCCTTCCCCGACGCGGAAGTGCTGGTAGCCGACGACGGCTCGCGTGACGGCACCGCAGAGGCCGCCGAGCGCGCAGGCGCCCACGTCGTGCGGCTGCCGCGCCTCGGCAAAGGCCAAGCGCTGACGCTCGTCGAGCGCGACGCTCCGCCCGGCTCGCTGCTGCTCTGCGATGCCGATCTCGCCGGTGACCTCGCGCCGCTCTTGGACGACGGCGCCGACCTTGCAATCGCGGCGTTCGCGGAGCGACAGGGCGGCGGCTTTGGGATCGCGAAGCGCGCCGGCCGCGCGCTCATCCGTGCGTTGAGCGGGTTCGATGCCCGCGAGCCGCTGTCGGGCCAGCGCGCGGTCTCGGCGGCTGCGCGGGACGTCTGCTTCCCGCTCGCACCCGGATTCGGCTGCGAGGTGCGGATGACGATCGACGCCGCCCGCGCGGGCCTGCGTGTGGAGGAACGCGAGCTGCCGCTGCGCCAACGCGCGACGGGCCGCGACGCGCGCGGCTTTCTGCACCGCGGCCGCCAGCTGCTCGACGCCGTCCTCGCGTGCGGGCCGACCGCTACGAACTACCGCAGCCTTCGGCTCCCACTGGTCGGCGCGCTGGTCGCGCTCGGCGGCCCGGGCGCGCCCAGGCGGGTGCGACTCGGCGTCGCGGCGGCGGTTGCGCTCGGCCTCGCCGACGACCTCTGGAGCGGCCCTGAACGCGGCTTCCGCGCCCACCTCACGCGGGGCTCGACGACGGGGGTTGCGAAGGCCGTCGGCATCCCGCTCGTCGCGCTCGCAGCCACCCGTTCCCTGCGGGCCGCGACGGTCGTCGGCCTCGCCGCGAACACGCTCAACCAATTCGACACGCGCCCGGGGCGAGCCCTGAAGGTGTTCTTCGCAGGCGCGCTGCTCGTCCGCGGGACCGCGAAGGCATACGTCCCGATCGCCGTCCTGCTTGCTCCCTACGATCTCCGCGAGATGACGATGCTCGGAGACGCAGGGGCGAACGGTCTTGGGGCCGTGCTAGGTTTTGGATCCGTGAGCAAACTCACGGGCAGGTGGCAAATCCTTTCGATTGCAGCGCTCGCGGCACTGACCGTCGCCGGCGAGACGCGTTCCCTCGGCGACTTGATCGAGCGCACGCGCGGCCTGCGCGAGCTCGACGCGTGGGGGCGTCCATAGTGGCCCGGCGGCCGCCGAAGTACGTCTTCGTCACCGGCGGCGTCGTCTCGTCGCTCGGCAAGGGCATCACCGCCGCCTCGCTCGGCCGCCTGCTGAAGGCGCGCGGACTGAAGGTGCAGGTGCAGAAGTTCGACCCGTACATCAACGTCGACCCCGGCACGATGAGCCCGTTCCAGCACGGCGAGGTCTTCGTCACCGAGGACGGCGCCGAGACCGACCTCGACATCGGCCACTACGAGCGGTTCATCGACGAGAACCTCTCGCGCACCTCCAACCACACCGCCGGCGCCATCTGGGACCGCGTGATCCGCAAGGAGCGAAAGGGCGAGTACCTCGGCTCCACTGTGCAGGTGATCCCGCACATCACGAACGAGATCAAGGAGCGGATCCGCAGCGCGACCGAGGCCAGCGACTGCGACGTGGTGGTGACCGAGATCGGCGGGACCGTCGGCGACATCGAGTCGCTCCCCTTCCTCGAAGCGATCCGCCAGTTCCGGCGCGAGGCCGGTCCCGAGAACGTCTGCTACGTGCACGTCACGCTCGTGCCGTTCATCGACACGGCCGGCGAGCTGAAGACGAAGCCGACGCAGCACTCGGTCAACGAGCTGCGCCGGATCGGCGTGCACCCGGACATCATCGTCGCCCGTTCGCGCGACCCGATCTCCGCGGACATCCGCGAGAAGATCGCGCTCTTCGCCGACCTCGAGCCGAGCGCGGTGATCGCGAACCACGACGTCGACGACCTCTACCTCGTCCCGTCGGCGCTGCAGGCGGAGGGCTTCGACGCTCTGGTCTGCGAGAAGCTCAGGCTGCCGGAGGGCGAGGCGCAGCTGGGCGAGTGGCTCGAGCTGACAGAGCGCATCCTCGCCCCGCGGGCAGGCGACGTCGAGATCGCGCTCGTCGGCAAGTACGTGAAGCTGCGCGACGCCTACCTCTCCGTGCACGAGGCGCTCAAGCACGCGGGCGTCCACCACGGCTGCTCGGTACACGTGCGCTGGTTCGACGCGGAGGGGATGTCGCTGGAGGAGGCGCAGGCCGAGCTCGAGTCGGTCGACGGCGTCCTCGTACCGGGTGGCTTCGGCTCGCGCGGGTGGGAGGGCAAGATCCTCGCCTGCCGCGTGGCGCGCGAGCACGGCATCCCGTACCTCGGCATCTGCCTGGGGATGCACGTCGCAGTCTCGGAGTACGCACGGCACGTGGTCGGCCTCGACGGCGCGAACTCGACGGAGATGGATCCGGAGACGCCGTTCCCGGTGATCGACCTGCTACCCGAGCAGAAGGAAATCGAGGACCTCGGCGGCACGATGCGCCTCGGCGCGCAGGCGGTCGAGCTGGCGGAGGGGA
>JBEVNN010000107.1:0-3353 GCA_040508095.1 Gaiellaceae bacterium | reverse complement strand
GAGCGCCTGTTTTCGTGGAGGCACGGGCGCAGGCGCTCCTGATTGCCGCGCTCTGGCTTGCCCTCGCGGCGGCCGGGGTCGCGGCGGCAGTCGCGCGCGGTGTCGAGCGCGGCCCTGCCGTCGGCCTGCTGGCATTCGGCGCGGCGCTGGTGCTGTTCTCCGTGTACGCCGGCGGCAAGCCTCAGCGCGCGGCACGCCGTTTCGGGGACGCAAAGCCGGCGCCGGACGACTTTCGCGTGGAGAGACCGCTCCGCGCGCTCGCCGCCGCGACGTACCCGAGCACGATCGGCCTGACCGTCCTCACCGTGATCGCGCTCTGGCCGCAGCCGCCCCTGGCGGCGTTCCTGGCGGGCATCCTCGCCGGGCTCGGCGTGATGGCGCTGGTCGGCGTGGCGCGCCTGCGGGTGTGGGAGCGAGCGCGGCGGTCGCGCTTCTACGTGGACGCCAAGAGCGAGCAGGTGTTCGAGGCCATGCGGTGACGCACGACGTCATCGTCCTGCTCTCGGCTCTCGGGGTCGTCGGGCAGGTGCTGGCCGGCCTGCTGCTGCTCGCCGGACTCGTCTGGCTCTTCGGCCTGCGTAGGCCGGGCAACGCCGTGCGCGCCGCGCTGGAGGGCTACGAGCTCTGGCTCGTGTTCGTCGTCTCGTCCATCGCCACGGGTGGGAGCCTCTTCTTCTCCGAGATCGCGGGATTCGTCCCCTGCGAGCTCTGCTGGTTCCAGCGGATCTGCATGTACCCGCTCACGATCATCACGCTGCTCGCGGCGCTGGCGAACGACCGCCGCGTCGCGCGCTACCTGATCCCGTTGCCGCTGGTGGGCGCGGGCGTCTCGATCTACCACCTTCTCGTCGAGAACCACGTGGTCAAGCAGGCGCAGGCGTGCCTCATCTCGGCTCCGGGCGGCTGCGCGACGAAGTGGATCAACGAGTTCGGTTACATGACGATCCCGACGCTGGCCCTCACGGCGTTTGTCCTCTGCCTCGAGCTCCTCGTGATCGGCGCATCGCCACCCGTCTCTCGCGCTACGGTTCGGACGACATGACGAGCGGGAAGCAGGCGCGAAAGCAGCGGCAGGCGGCGGTCGCGCGGCCGCCGGTTCGCAGCACCGAAGGGCGGCGTGCATCGCCGAAGGTGCTCGCCATTGCGGTGGCGCTGATCATCGCCGTCGCGCTCGCGGTGGTCCTGGCGATCGTCTTCACCGGCGGCTCCGGCAACTCGGCGGTGACGGGGTCGACCCTTCCAGACTCGGCCACGATCGAAACCCAGCTCGGGGGGATCCCGCAGCAGGGCAACGTCCTCGGCCGGGCGAGCGCGCCCGTGACGATGGTCGAGTACATCGACCTGCAGTGCCCGGTCTGCCGCCAGTTCGAGACCGAGGTGATGCCGAGCATCATCGAGCGCTACGTGCGGCCCGGAAAGGTCAAGGTCGAGGTGCGGCCGATCGCCTTCATCGGCCCCGACTCCGAGAGTGGCCGCCGCGCGATGGTCGCGGCCGAGCCCCAGGGCAAGGCGTTCAACTTCTCGCAGATCCTCTACTTCAACCAGGGCGCCGAAAACAGCGGCTGGCTCGACGACTCGATGATCGCCAGCGCGGCCACGAGCGTCGGCCTCGATCCGCAGACGATCCTCGACAACATGGACTCGCAGACCGTCAAGGACCGGACGGCGGTCTACGACCAGCAGTCGCGCACCGACGCCGTGTCGGGGACGCCGACGATCGGCATCGGCAAGACGGGCGCCAAGCCGGCCTACTTCCCGGCGGGCGACCCCGGCCTCTCGGCGGTCACCGCGGCGCTCGACAAGGCCATCAAGAACGCTTCCTAGGTCTCTAGTAGGCGTCCAGCTCTTCGAGCCGCTCGTCGCTGATGCCGAAGTGGTGCGCGATCTCGTGCAGCACGACGCGGCGAATCTGGTCCCGTAGCAGCTCCGGGTCATGGCCGTACAGCCGCTCCAGCGGGCCGCGGTAGATCGAGATCTTGTCGGGCGGCGTCCCGGAGTAGGCGCTCGAGCGCTCCGTGAGCGGGATGCCCTGGTAGAGCCCGAGCAGCGGCTCGCCGTCCGGCGGCTCGTCCTCGACCACGATCGCGACGTTCGACATCGCCGTGCGGAGCTCGTCCGGTAGCGCGTCGATCGCCGCTTCGACGGCGTCCTCGAAGTCCTCGGCCTGCTCCACGGGCACGAGCGTACCGACGCCTCGCGAGTACGATCCGCGCGTGCAACAGAAGTACGTGCTCACGGAGCTCGACTCGGGCGAGCGCGTCATCTCGGAGCGCCTCGCGCACGTCCGCTCGGTTTCGATCGGGTTCTGGATCGGCGCCGGCTCGCGCGACGAGACCGACGCCAAGGCCGGCATCTCGCATTTCATCGAGCACCTGCTCTTCAAGGGCACCACGAGCTACAGCGCGCAGCAGATCGCCGAGATCTTCGACGGCCTGGGCGGGGAGCTGAACGCGGCCACCTCCCGAGAGCACACGGTGGTCTACGCGCGCGTGCCCGACGACAAGCTCGAGGTCGCGCTCGACGTGATGGGCGAGATGGTCTTCGCGCCGGCCTTCGCCGAGCTGGACGCCGAGCGCGAGGTCGTCCTGGAAGAGATTGCGATGTACGAGGACCAGCCGCAGGAGCTCGTGCACGACCTGATCTCGGAGGCGACTTTCGGCACGCATCCACTGGGACGGCCCGTGATCGGGCGCGCCGAGGTCATCTCGTCGGTCTCGCGGCGGGTGCTCTCCGGCTACCACCGGTCGATGTACGTGCCGGGCAACGTCGTCGCCGCGGCCGCTGGCAACCTCAAGCACGAGGATTTCGAGCGGCTGCTCGTACAAGTGCAGCGGCGCGCGGCCGCCCCTGCGGGGAAAGGCCCGAAGGTCCGGCCCGCGTTGGTGAAGCCCCCGCCGCCCGGCCTGCGCTTCCAGCGCAAGGAAACCGAGCAGTACCACGTCTGCGTCGCGGCGCCCGGGATCGCGCGCTCCGACCGGCGCCGGTTCGCCGCGTCGCTGCTGGACGGGATCCTCGGCGGCTCGGCGTCGTCGCGGCTCTTCCAGGAGATCCGAGAGAAGCGCGGGATGGCCTACGCCGTCTACAGCTTTGCGTCGCAGTACACCGACACCGGCCAGGTCGGGGTCTACATCGGCACGCGCGAGGACAACGTCGGTCCCTGCCTCGAGATCGCGAGCGAGCAGATCGCCGACATCGCCGCGGGCAACGTGCAGCACGAGGAGCTCACCCGTGCCAAGGACAACCTGAAGGGCCGGATCATGCTCTCGATGGAGTCCACGTCGAACCGGATGAGCCGGCTCGGCAAGTCGCTGATCACGGACACCGAGCTGCTCTCGATCGAGCGGATCATGGCC
>JBEVNN010000058.1:0-7039 GCA_040508095.1 Gaiellaceae bacterium | reverse complement strand
GACCGATCGCGGGAGGCGGCACTCCCCCACCTCGGCGCCGAGCTCACGGGCGAGCTCGATCGTGCGGTTGACCGCCTCGGTCACGCCGGGCTCGATTCCATCGGCTTCGTTCAGCTCCTTGGGGAAGCCGATGCGCAGACCCTGGAGATCCTCGGCCTCGGGGATCTCGATCGGCTCAGGGAGCACGACGGTGGTCGAGTCGGCGGGGTCGCTGCCGGCGATGACCCGGTGCAGGAGCGCGCAATCCCGCACGGTCTTGGCGATCGGCCCGACCTGGTCGAGGCTCGACGCGAAGGCGACGATCCCGAAGCGCGAGACAGTGCCGTAGGTCGGGCGCAGGCCGACGACCCCGCAGAGCGCGGCCGGCTGCTTGATCGACCCGCCGGTGTCGGAGCCGAGCGCCCAGGGGGCGAGCCCGGCGGCGACCGCGGCGGTCGAGCCGCCGGAGGAGCCGCCCGGGACGCGGCCCGGGTCCCAGGGGTTCCGCGTCGGGCCGTAGGCCGAGTTCTCCGTCGACGAGCCCATGGCGAACTCGTCGAGGTTGGTCTTGCCGAGCAGTGGTAGGCCTGCGTCCTTGCAGCGGGCCGCGACGGTCGCATCGAAGACCGGCTTGTAGCCGGCGAGGATCTTCGAGGCCGCCGTCGTCGCGACGCCCCGCGTCGAGATCACGTCTTTGAGCGCGATCGGGACGCCGTCGCCTGCGGGCTCGTCGACGGTGCAGAGGTAGGCGTGGAGCTCGGGGTCGCGATCGGCGATCGCGTCCGAGTACGCGCGGTGCAGCTCGGCGCCGCTGACCTCGCCGCGCTCGATCAGCCCGATCGCTTCTTCGGCAGTCAGCCGCAGCGTGTCGATCACGCGACCCCCGTCCCCCAAACGCCCCCCAGGGGTCCCCCGGGACCCCTGCAGACACCGTAGCCGCCGCGGGCGTACGGGTCTGTGCCGGAGTTGTGGCGGAAGTGGAACATCTCGGCCGGCACCGCTCGACCCCTCAGGCCGCAGGTACCCGGAAAAGGTCGTCCTCGCGATCGGGCGCGTTCGCAAGCGCGTCCTCGACCGGAAGCGACGGCGCCGGCTCGTCCTCGGCCCACACGTTCGAGAGCGCGAGCGGGTGCAGCGTCGCCTCCACCCCGCTCAGGTCCAGCTCCGACACCTTCCCGACCGCCTCCAGGATCGCGTCGAGCTGACCGGCGAACCGGTCCAGCTCCTCCTCGGTCAGCGCGAGCCTCGCCAGCCGCGCGACGTGCACCACTTCATCCCGCGAGATCGCCATCTGCGTTCATCCTTCCAAAAAAGAACGGGGCCCCTTTCGGAGCCCCGCCAGCTTTCGGTTCCAGAAAGGGTCTAGATCGCCTGCACGTTCGCCGCCTGCAGGCCCTTATCGCCCTGCACGACGTCGAACTCGACCTGCTGACCCTCGGTCAGCGACTTGTAGCCTTCCCCTGCAATCGCCGAGAAGTGGACGAAGACGTCTTCGCCGCCTTCGCGCTCGATGAAGCCGTAGCCCTTCTCGTTCGAGAACCACTTGACGGTGCCCTTGGGCAAAACGTTCTCCCTTCGTACCAACAAACAACGACGGCCCGGGCACCGAGCCGCCGACCTACTGTGAAGCGGCGGGAACGTTAGCCGGGCTACTCCGGAAACGCAAGGAGCTTTCGGCGATACCTAGCCGCCCGGACCGTGTTCTGAAGCAGCATCGCGATCGTCATCGGCCCGACCCCGCCGGGCACCGGAGTGAGGAACGCCGCGCGCGCCGCCGCGTCCGGGTCGACATCTCCGACGATCCCGTTCTCGGTGCGGTTGATGCCGACGTCGACGACGGCGGAGCCGGACTTAACCATGTCTGCGGTGACAACCTCCGGCACGCCTGCCGCGACGACCAGGACATCGGCATCCAGCGTGTAGCGCTCGAGGTCGTCGGTATGCGAATGGCAGATCGAAACCGTCGCGTGCGCCTGCAGCAGCAGGTGCGCGACGGGCTTGCCGACGATCGTGCTGCGGCCAACCACCACTGCGCGGGCGCCGTCGAGCCGGACGTTGTACTCCGCCAGCAGAGCCATCACGCCGAGCGGCGTCGCGGGCACATGCGTCGGACGCCCGAGGTAGAGCTGCCCGGCGTTGAACGGGTGGAAGCCGTCGACGTCCTTAACCGGGTCGACCGCAGCGATCACGCGCGCCTCGTCGATGTGCTCGGGCAGCGGCAGCTGGAGGAGGATCCCGTCGATCGCATCGTCGGCGTTCAGCGCCGCAACCTCCTCGAGCACCTCCTCCTCGGAGATGGTGTGCGGCAGCTTGCGGTCGACCGAGGCGATCTCGACCTCGGACGCGGCCTGGTGCTTGAGCCGCAGGTAGATGGTCGACGCCTCGTCCTCGCCGACCTGCACCGTCGCGAGCCCGATCGCGCCGAGCTCGCGCACGTCCTCGGCCACCTGCGCCCGGATCCGCTCGGCGAGCGGCCGGCCCTCCATCAGTGTCGCCGTCAACGCGCTACGGGATCGGCAACTCGACGTCGCTGACGTCGAGGCCGAGCGACTGCGCGAGGCGGATGCCGATCTCGATGTCCTCCTTCAGCTTCTCGATGTCTCGCGAGCGCATCGCGGAACCGATGAACGCGCGCTCCTTTGGCCGCCAGAGCGCGTGCTGGACGAAGGTCGGCAGCAGCCGGTTGGCAGCGTCGACGAGCGCGCGCTTCGTCTTCGTGTCCGCACCGTGGAGCAGCACCTTCTCGTAGGCCATCCCGGCGCCGTGATGAATGCCGTCGTCGGTCGTCAGCCGGTTGCAGAGATCCTCGAGCACCGTCCCGCGCGAGGCGCGGGCGATCAGCCGGAAGCGCGAGATGATCAGCCGCTCGTAGAAGACCTGCATCTGGAACACCTTCTCCTCGAGCGTGTCCGCCTCGAGCGTCATGTGCGCGAGCTCGTCGAGATAGGGGTCGCGCTCCGCCGTGCCACCGGCCTCCTCGATCAGCTTCAGCCACGCCTCCGTGTGGCGCGACTCGTCCTGCACCATCGTCGAGTAGTAGAGCTTCGCTTCGGCGTCGGGCGCGATGTTCAGGAGCTGCGACGACATCTCGCACGCGAGCATGTCCGCCTGGAGCTGCTGAGTGAGGACCGAACGCCACAGGTCCTTGCGGCGGGCCTGGCGTTGCGGGGAGCCCTTGCCCTCGGGAATCGGCGGCAGCTCGCCCCACGGTAGGTCGCGCACCTGCCATTCCTGGCGCTTGGCCAGCTCGTAGAAGCGGAGGACGCCGGCGAACGCTTCGCGCTCTTCGCGCTCCTGTTCGATGACCGTCTCGGTCGACACGCCCGGACCTTATCGTCAGGGAATGCGCGTCGAGTTCGAGGTCGGCGACCTGACCGAGCAACAGGTCGACGCAATCGTGAACGCCGCCAACGAGTCGCTGCTGGGCGGAGGCGGCGTCGACGGCGCGATCCACCGCGCCGGGGGACCGGAGATCCTCGCCGAGTCGCGGACGCTGGGCGGTTGCGCTACCGGCGACGCCAAGCCGACAACCGCCGGACACCTGCCCGCGCGCTGGGTGATCCACGCGGTCGGCCCGGTGTGGCGCGGCGGTGGCCAACGCGAGGCGGAGCAGCTCGCCTCAGCCCACCGCCGAGCGCTCGAGGTCGCCCGCGATCTCGGCGCACACACGATCGCCTTGCCCGCGATCTCCTGCGGCATCTACGGCTATCCGCCCGAACTTGCGGCGCCTGTGGCGGTCGGCGTCCTCGACGAGTTCGAGCAGGACTTCGAGTTCGTCCGCTTCGTCTTCCTCGACGAGGCGCTGCGGAACGTCTTCGCCGCGGCCCGCGAATAAGCTCCGCTCCGTGGAGCCCCGCAAGTGGCCGCGGAAGAACGACGCCGAGTCGATCCAGGCGCGGCAGGAGGCGCTCGGGCTCGACGGCGAGGTGACCGGCGTCGACCTCGAGCCGTTCACGCGGGCCCAGGAGATGCTGACCGGCGCCGCGGTGATCCCGGTCGCGGTGGTCGGGCCGCTCGAGATCGAGCTAGGCGAGTACGAGCTGCACGAGCCCGACGGCGCGGTCGTCGAGACCGGACGCGCGCGCGACTCCGTCTTCGTACCGCTCGCGCACACCGAGGGCGGGCTCTCGGCGTCGCTGCACCGTGGGGCGCGAGCGGTGGCTGAGTCCGGCGGCTTCCGCACCTACGTCCTCGCCGACCGGATCACGCGCGCATCGTGCTTCGTCTGCGGCTCGGCCGCAGAGGCAATCGAGCTCGCGCACTGGATCGAGGACGAGCTCGACGCGATGCGCGAGTGGCTCGAGCAGCAGGACGATCCGTCGCTGTCGAAGTTCGCGCGGCTGCGCGAGGTGAAGACGCACGTCCTGGGGCCGATGTGCCACGTCCTCTGGCGCTGGACAACCGGCGACGCCGTCGGCGCCAACATGATGACGCGCAACGCCTACGTTCTGAACATGGGCTACGTGATGGCGCGGGCGCCGGTGACGCCGGAGCGCTCGATCCTCGAGGCGAACATGGGCGGCGACAAGAAACCGTCGTTCGAGTACTTCCAGAGCGGCCACGGGAAGACGGTGGTCGCCGAGGCGACGCTGACCGAGGACGCCGTCCGCCGCGTGCTGCGGACGAAGCTCGAGGACCTCGAGGAGCTCGCCTGGGCCGGCACGCACGGCTCGGTCGCCTCGGGAATGCAGTCGGTCGCCTTCACTCCGGCGACTGCGATCGCCGCGGTCTTCGCCGCCACGGGCCAGGACCTCGGGATGGTCGGCACCAGCTCGATGTGCCACGGCGCCGAACGGCGGGTCGAGGACGGCCTGCAGGTCTCGCTCCGCCTCCCCGGGCTCGAGGTGGCGACCATCGGCGGCGGCACCACGCTCCCGTTCGCGCGCCGCTGGCTCGAGCTGCTCGGCTGTGCCGGCGCCGGCAAGGTCTACCGCTTCGCGCAGATCGTCGCCGCGGCGACGCTCGCGCTGGAGATCTCCGCGTCGGCCGCGATGGCCACCGCCGGCTCCGCGGAGTTCTTCCGGGCGCACCACGAGCGCGGTGGCCTTCGTTAGGAACCGAGCCCTCATTCTCTCCTGCCCGCGATCGAGCAGCTGTGGTTAGACGGCCACACGGGCAAAGCCCGCGTGGCCTCCAAGGCGGCGCCGCCGAGCCGGCGCCTTAGCGCTAACTCGTCCGAGTGATTGACGCCTCGGCGCCGCTGCCGATCATGTGGCAAAAGCGACGTATCTGCGGTCAGAACCCGAGGTGACCGAAATGCTTCGAATCTGGCTCATGGCGATGCTCGCGGCAGCAATGTTCGGCGTGGTTCGCCACACCGACGTCCTCCACCGTGCCGGTTTGACGGGCTACTGCACCACAGCACCGCATCCGGCAGGCACAACCGGCCACTGGCGCGTATGCGAAAAGGGCGTATTGAACGGCCGCCCGGACCTCTCCCGCCAGCGGTGCACGCGGCGCGGCCAGGACGGGTCGGTGGAGTACTGGCGCTGCCCGGCACGCGTGAGGTCAGCCGCATTGGGTTAGCGTCCCGAGCGTGCTGCGGGAAGTAGCCGAATACCCGAACTGCTTCGGGCCGCTCGGGCCCGGCGCGGAGCGGATCGAGACCGATCGCTACACGCTCTGCCTCGGCCCCGGCTCGACGTGGAACACCGTCCAGCGGCAGCGCTTCGCGCTGGAGGAACTCGACGAGGTGCTCGAGGAGGTGCGCGCGCACCTGCGCGACCGCAACCGCACGCAAACCCAGTGGGAGGTCGGCAGCTCGGCTCCTGCGGGTCTCGTGGACGCGCTGCTCGAGCGCGGCATCGGGTTCGACAAGGACCCCTACGCCGTCGCGCTCGTCCTCACGAGCGAGCCGCCGCCGCCACGCGAGGGCCTGGTCGCGCGGCAAATCGAGACCTACGACGAATACCTCGACGCGAACGCCGTCCAGTGGGAGGCCTTCGCCGCGCCGCCGGAGCAGATCGAAGAGTCCAAG
The DNA here is from genome assembly GCA_040508095.1 of Gaiellaceae bacterium. GTDB lineage: Bacteria > Actinomycetota > Thermoleophilia > Gaiellales > Gaiellaceae > AC-32. The sequence continues at coordinate 1,083 of JBEVNN010000058.1, read as the reverse complement.
AGGCTTCTCCCCAGGCTCTTCCGCGAGAGCGTGAACCTCCGCCACGCCGTCTGGCTCGACGGGGAGCTCGTGTGCACGGGCACCTCGGCGCCGACGGAGCACGGCCTTCTGCTCTATGGCGGGGCGACGCGCGAGTCGGCCCGTGGCCGCGGCGCCTATCGCGCCCTGATCCGGGCCCGCTGGGACGACGCCTTCGCCCTGGGCACGCCGGCCCTGATCACGCAGGGCGGGACGATGTCCCGCCCGATCCTCGAGCGACTTGGCTTCGAGCGGGTTGGCGAGGTCCACATGCTGTTGGACGAGTTCGGCGCCTAGCGAACGACGAGCCAGGCCCAGCGACGCACGCTGCGGTTGCCGGCCGCGTCCGTCGCGTCGACCGAGAAGCGCAGACGGCCGTGAACCGTCTTCGGCACGTGCCACCGAACACTCGACACGACGAACGGGCTCGAGTCGTGCAGGGGCCGCCGGATCGTCTTCAGCAGCTTTGTCTTCGTGTAGACCCGGATCACTTCGGCCGTGCGGCCGCGGCCGTCGAGCGCCCAGAACCGCAGTTGCGCAACCTTGCCGCGGCGGGCCTCGGTCGAGTACGCGATGAGGTGCGGAGGCCGCCGGTCGGGGCCCAGTGCCGGCGGCTGCGTGCCGGCCACCGGCTGGTAGTTGAAGGTCCTGATGTCAGGCGCCGTGTCGGTGCGTGGCCCGAGCACTGCGGTAACCACGTTGAAGCCGCTCCCCGGCGCCAGCCCGAGAGCATTCGCGGTGATGCCATAGCTCGCCGTGTGAGGACCGCAACCCCAGCTGAGGCCCTCCGGATAGGGAGCCGCCCGAAAGTCCCACCCACGCGCTCGGAAGAAGATCGCGTCGCCGATCGCGTCCGGCGCGAGCTCGAACTCCGTGCCGTAGAACGCGCTGCCGGTGTCGGGGTTCTGGTCGGTGTCGACCGCGACGACCATGGGAACGCCGTCTCCGTCGCTCGTGCAGGCGAGCTGCTGGGCGAAGGTCACCGTGAACTCGATCGACGTGCCGCCGAACGGGAGTGGGACCGAGTACTCCTCGATCTCGACCCGAGTGATGTCCGGCGCGGAG
>JBEVNN010000049.1:0-7000 GCA_040508095.1 Gaiellaceae bacterium | reverse complement strand
TCTCGAGAAACCGTTCGATCTGCTTCTGCACGGCGAAGACTTCGCCGCCGAGCCGCGTGTTCCGCTACGAAACGGCTGCGACGATCTCGTCGCTGAGGCTGGGGAAGCCGCGCAGGAACTCGGCGCGCTCCGCCTTGAAGCGTTCGACGAGCTCGCGGTACTCGTCGGCACGACCCTGGCCGTCGTAAAGGCCGCGTGGCTGCAGGATCTCGTGGTCGTCGATCCCCGGGACCGACGAGGCGACGAGGTAGCCAAAGTCCGGGTCGCGCTCCCACTCGATCGTCCCCTCGGCGATCCCCTTCACGATCGCGGAGGAGTGCTTGATGCGCACCTTGGCGGAGCGCTCGTCGCTCTCCGGCCCGCCGACGCGGCCGGTGTTCATCACGTAGACCTCGAGGGGGTGTTGTGCAAGCAGCTCGAGGAAGCGGTTCCCCTGCAGGTCGTGCGGCATCGGGAAGAACGGGTTCGTCCCGGGCACGCGCAGGAACTTGCCGGCCTCGTCGGCGCCGCCCGCGCTCGTGCCGGTGGTCTCCCCGAGCATGAAGAAGGCCGCTGCCTGCGGCCCTTCGAGCTTCGCGACGGCGGGAACGATGTTCTCGTTCTTGTTCAGGATCAGGAGGAAGTGCGCCTCCTCGATCTCGTCGGCGGAGGCGGCCTCGATCACGTCGAACGGGAACGTGGCCCGGCCGTTCGAGGTGTAGTTCGTGTCGTAAAAATCGACCTCGTCGCCGTGCTGCGAGACGTTCTCGAGGTAGGAACGTGGCTGCGTGACAGCTCCGTAGATGGTCGGCTCGTCCTCGGGGTTGAGCCCGAAGGTCTTTGCGAAGCAGCCGTTCTCGGTCGCGTACACGCGTCCGTTCGGCATCCACGCCACGAAGTCGTCCTGCACCGGCAGCGAGCCGTTCTGTCGCGTGAAGGTGGTGGTCGTCTTCCCCGTGCCGGAAAGGCCGACGATCAGGCCGACCCGCTTCCCGCGCTCGGTCGGGATGATCTTGCACCCTGCGTGGAGCGGGATTCCGCCGCGGTCGTAGACGAGCTTGTTCCACATCCGCAGCCCGCCCTTCTTCGACTCGCCGAAGTAGTCGGAGTTGAAGACGCGCGTCACGCCCTGCTCCAGATCGACGCTGATCAGGCGGTCATCCGGGTACCCCTCGGCCTTCAGGTTCGGCGTGTAGATCACCGTCAGCTCCGGCTCGAGCTCGTCGTCCTCGGCCGGGGCGAAGTAGAGCTGCTGCTGCATGCCGGCGATGTTTGCGTTCGCCGCCTCGATGTAGAGCCGTGCGGGCGTGCGGAAGTCGGGGTCGTTCCCGATGAAGCCGTCGATCACAACCATTTCCTGCTCGGCGATGTACTCGTCCTGCCGCTCGGCCCAGCGCTCGCCCTTCTCGCGGGTGATTGCCTGGTTCTGGCCGTCGGGCTCGTCGGTGACGATGTAGGTCGACTTCTTCGAGCGGCTCACGACCTCCGTCTGGACGTTGAGGCTGTCGTAGCGGGTCCAGCGCGCATTCGGCATGCGCGCGGCGAGCTGCTGGAGCTCGTCGGAATTCGGGTTGTCGATGACGTCGGCCGCGTCAGGCAGCCGGAAGAGCATCTTCGCCACGGCGGGGAGCATACCCACGGCCGCCTTTGGCCACCTTGCCTGCGGGCACAATGCGGAGGTGCCGGTGCTCGACCACCTCAGAGGTGCACGGACGTGGCTCCTCCTGCTGCTCGGCGCTGTAGCTCTCGCGCTACTCCCCTGGACCGCCTTCCTGACGGCGACGCTGCCCGGCGAGCACCTTGCGCATCACTGGGACCTCATGTGGGCGGGCTTCGACGTCTTCGAGGCGGCCTCACTCGGGGCGACGTTGGTCGCGCTGCTCCGGCGCCTGCCGCAGCTGCCGCTGTTCGCGGCCGTCGCGGGCACCGCGCTCCTCTGCGACGCGTGGTTCGACCTGCTGACGGCTTCGCCCGGCGACGACCTGCGCTGGTCGCTCATCGAGGCGTTCATGGCGGAGCTGCCGCTGGCGGCGCTCTGCTTCTGGATCGCCCTCGACTCGGATCGAGCGCTCGCTAGCGCGGCCAGGGCTTCGGGAGCTGGCCTTCCACCCACAGGGCCGCCAGGCCAACCCGTGGAAGGCACAGAGCGCGCTCGTACATGAGGTAACGCGGCTCCCAGCGAGGGAAGAACTTCGCGTTGAAGCGGTGCAGCCGCTCGATCTGGAAAAAGGCGTCGGCGACCAGGAGCACCTGCCCGACGATCCGCTCGACCGCGTTTCGCGGCGCGTGCACGAACCGCGCGAAGGCGGCGAAGTTCAGCGACGCCTCACGCACCCCGCGCGCCCGAAGCTGCTCGAGGCCTCGGGCGACGAGGAACTCGGTCAGCCCGTTCGGCGTGTCGTGCTCGCGGCGCATCGCCGAAAGCGAGACGGCCGCACGCCCGTAGGCCGGAGCGAAGTGCAGGAAGCCGCGGATGCGACCGTCTCCGTCGCGCCCCACGACCACGAGGCTGTCGCCGTGGTCGTCCCTCCGCAGCTCGTCGAGTGACATCGCGAAGCCGCGCTCGACCTGCCCGCCGCGCCAGCTTCGGCTCACGGCCTCGAGCTCGGCCAGCTCCGCGTCCGAAAGCTCACGCAGCTCGCGCACGTCGGCCGCGTACCCCTGCTTCTCGAGGCGGGTGACCGACTGGCGGACCTTCCTGATCGGCCTGCCTTCGAGGGAAAAGGCGCGAGTGTCGACCACCGCCTCGTCGCCGAGGTAAAGGGAGCGCAGGCCGAGCTGCTCCCAGAGCGGCCGTAGCCGCTCACCCGCGCCGAGCGCGGCCAGCCGCAGGCCACGGGACTCCGCGAAGATGCTCAGCTCCCTGAGCAGGCCGGGCATGTCCGCCTCCTCCCCGACCGGGTCCCCGGAAACGATCAGCACGCCGGCCTCGACGCGGTAGCCGAGGAACGCTCGCCCGTCGGCGCTGAAGAGGTAGTGCTGGTCGCGCCGCAGCTTGAAGTAGGCGAGTGAGTCGTGCCCGTGGCGGCGGACGAGCTTCCTCGCCGCTCGCCGAACCTCGGCCCCGGGGAGCGCACGCGGTGCTGCGAGCGGCCGGAAGAGCAGGTACGCGCACCAGGCGACGGTGAGCGCTCCGCTGAAGGCGATCGCCTCGTCGAGGTGGCCGAGCTCGTCGTGGAAGTCGAACGGCCCGACCTGCCAGAGCAGCGCGTCGCCGGTCGCTCGCACGATGGTCCACGCCCCCGCGCTCTCGGGCGCTGCGATCCACATCGCGAGGCCGCAGAGCAACAGACTTGCTCCGGCGAGTACGGGAACTCGGCGGAGGGCGCTTCGGAGCGTGTCCGGATCGTGGCGCACGTAGAACGAGTCCCGTCCCCACCACAGCACGACTGCGGCGGCGAGGCTGCCTGCGGCGGCCTCGACGTCGAGGCCCTTCAGCAGGTCGAGCACGGTCAACCCGACGAGGAGCGCCAGTGCGAGGCGCAGCGCGCTCTGCCGGCGGCGCCAGAGGTACGGCGCGGTCACGAGCAGGAGGATCGAGCCGGGGACGACCGCGGCGTGCGTGAGCTTCAGCGCTTCGAACGGCTCGACGTGGAGGAGCAGGTGGTTGCGCCAGGCGATGTCGGGCTCGACTGCGGAAGCGAGGTTGACGAGGCCCGCCAGCGCGGCGGTCACGGCCGCGAGCCTGGGAAGGGGGTCGGAGCGCCGGACCGCCTGCAGTGGCTGGGGGCGTACGTGGAGGCCGAGCCGCCAGGCGGCGGTGTCGCGGCGCGCCGGGAAGAGATCGCGCCAATCCTTCGCCACGAGCCAGACTCCCGCCAGCACCGCGGCGACCGTGGTCGGGCCGTCGTCCACGCGGTGAGCCAAGCCACCGAGGGCGAGCGCGACGAGCAGCGCGACGCCGAGGTGCCACTCGTGCACGCGGGCGCCCAGCACGTACACCCGCGGCCCGAGCCGGTGACGATCGATTCGCAGCACGCCTCTCGCTTTGGACGGTAGCGCTGCAAGATGAAGTTCAGGTTTAGAAGCGCCGCCGCCTGGGCTGGGCGATCCGATAGCGTCCGCGGCGGTGGAAGCCAAGCACGACGTGCTCGTTGTCGGGGCCGGCTGCGCGGGCATGCGCGCGGCCATCGAGGCGCACGATGCGGGCGCCGACGTAGCGCTCATCTCGAAGATCCATCCCGTACGCAGCCACTCCGGCGCGGCCGAAGGCGGGATCAACGCGGCGCTCGGCAACGCCTCGGAGGACAGCCCGGAGGAGCACGCCTTCGACACCGTCAAGGGCTCCGACTACCTCGGCGACCAGGACGCGATCGAGATCCTCTGCAACGAGGCGCCTGGCGACGTGTACCAGCTCGAGCACTGGGGAGCGGTCTTCTCGCGCACCGAGGACGGGCGCATCGCGCAGCGGCCGTTCGGCGCCGCCGGCGAGCCGCGCACCGCCTACGCGGCCGACATCACCGGCCACGTGCTCGTGCACGTGCTCTACGAGCAGGTCATGAAGCGCGACCTGCGCGTCTACGAGGAGTTCTTCGTCTGGAAGCTGGTCGAGCACGAGGGACGCTGCCAGGGTGTGATCGCCTGGAACCTGCTCGACGGCGGCCTGACGACGATCGGCGCCAAGACCGTGATCCTCGCCACTGGTGGCGCGGGCCGGCTCTACACCGGCACGACCAATGCCTACGCCTGCACCGGCGACGGCATGGCGCAGGCGCTGCAGCTCGGGATCGCGCTCAAGGACATGGAGATGATGCAGTTCCACCCGACGACGCTCGCGCCCACGGGCGTGCTGATCACCGAGGGGTGTCGCGGCGAGGGCGCGTACCTGCTCAACTCGGAAGGCGACCGGTTCCTCAAGAACTACGCGCCGAACGCGATGGAGCTGGCGTCGCGCGACGTGATCTCGCGAGCCGAGCAGACCGAGATCGACGAGGGCCGCGGCGTCGACGGCAACGTGCTGCTGGACATGCGGCACCTGGGCGCCGAGAAGATCATCGAGCGCCTGCACGGGACGCGTGAGCTGTCGATGGTCTTCGCCGGGGTCGACCCGATCCACGAGCCGATCCCGGTTCGGCCGGGCGCCCACTACCACATGGGCGGCGTCGACACCGACGTCTGGGGCCGCACCACGCTCGAGGGGCTCTACGCGGCCGGCGAGTGCGCGTGCGTCTCCGTGCACGGTGCGAACCGGCTCGGCGGCAACGCGCTGATGGAGACGATCACCTTCGGCAAACGTGCGGGTGTGCACGCAGCCGAGTGGGCGCTTACCCACACGACCGTCGAGGTGCCGCAGAGCGCGGAGACGGACGCGGAGCGAGAGCTGCAGCAGCTACTCGACCGCAGCGAGGGCGAGCGCCCGTGGTCGATCCGCAACGAGCTCGCCGAGACGATGCACGTGAACTTCGGCGTCTTCCGGCGCGAGGAGCAGATGCGCAGGCAGGGCGACATCGTCGCTGGGTTGCGCGAGCGGTTCCGGCACGTGGTCATCGAGGACAAGGGCCAGGTCTTCAACAACGACCTCACGCAGGCGCTCGAGCTCGAGTTCCTCCTCGACCTTGCGGCCTGCATGATCCCGGCCGGAATCGAGCGCAAGGAAAGCCGCGGGGCTCACGCCCGGCCCTACGACCACCCCGACCGCGACGACGAGAACTACATGCGGCACACGCTCGTGCGCTGGGTCGACGGCGCGCCGAAGCTCGAATGGAAGCCGGTCACGGTGACGAAGTGGCAGCCGATGGAGCGCAAGTACTGATGCGGCGGCTCGCGGTTCTCGGCGCGCTGGCATTCCTGGTCGCCGGCTGCGGCGGCGGAGGCGAGTCGGCCTCGCCGGCGGACGTCGCCCAGGCGGCGAAGAAAACCTCGAAACTCGGCAGCTTCGAGGCCGACTTCGGCATCGCCGGCCAGGGGCTGAGTGGCACGGGAAGCGGCGTCTTCGACAACGGCGACAACCCTGCCGGCCAGCTGACCATGACCGTGGACACCGGCAACGGCCAACCGATCCCTGTCGACACCGTCGTCACCGGCGACGTCTTCTACATGCGCTCACCCGCCTTCGCCCGCACGCTCGCGAACGACAAGCAGTGGATCAAGCTCGACCTCGCCAAGCTGGCGCAGCAGCGCGGCGTCGATCTCGGCGGCCTGCTCAACGCGAGCCCGACCCCTAACAACGCGCTCGCGTACCTCGCCGGCGCCGAGGACGTAGAGAAGGTCGGCAGCGAGAAAGTCGGCGACAACGACACGACGCACTACAGGGTGCAGGTCAACGTGAGCGACGCCGCGAAAAAGGCGAGCGGCTCCGCGAAGAGCTCGCTCCAGGGCGTGCAGGCGAGCGGCGTGAAGAAGTTGCCGATGGACGTCTGGCTCGACCCGAACGGCTACATTCGCAAGGTGAGCTACCAGGAGCACGCGGGGCGGCAGCAGGCGGCGAAAGTGACGATGCAGCTCCACGATTTCGGCAGCCGCGTGGCGATCGCACCGCCGCCGAGCGACTCTGTCGCCGACCTGACCCAGCTTCAGGGATCCTGATGGAGGTCGCCCTCAAGATCTGGCGGTACGACCCCGAGAGCGGCGAGCGCGACCTGCGCGAGTACGAGGTCGACGCGCCCGAGTGGGCCTGCCTGCTCGACGTGCTCGACCTGATCAAGGACAAACACGACGGCACGCTCGCCTACCGCAAGAGCTGCCGCATGATGATCTGCGGCTCCTGCGGGATGCGCATGGACGGGCGGGCCGTCCTCGCCTGCAAGGAACGGATGAAGCCAATCGCGGATGCCGGCCACGTGCCCGTGATCTCGGCGATGGGCAACCTGCCGATCCTCAAGGACCTCGTCGTCGACATGGAACCGTTCTGGGGAAAGATTCGCGCGATGAAGCCTTGGCTCGACCCCGGCTACGACGAGGTCGCCGCCAAGGAGCGCGTCGTCTCCCAGCAGCAGATGAACGCGATCCACAAGGAGGCGCTCTGCATCATGTGTGGCTGCTGCGTCTCCGAGTGCAACTCGATGGAGTCCGACCCGGAGTT
>JBEVNN010000290.1:0-7588 GCA_040508095.1 Gaiellaceae bacterium | reverse complement strand
GAGGCGCTTCGTCTTCGGTGCCCGGCTCGAGCCGCGGCAGCCACTCGAGCCAGCTCGGCAAGTACCAGTTCCAGTCGCCGAGCAGCTTCATGGACGCCGGCAGCAGCACCGCGCGGATGATCGTGGCGTCGATCAGCACCGCGACCGCCAAGCCGATGCCCATCTCCTTCATGTCGAGGATCGGCATCAGCGCGAACACGGCGAAGACGCCGACCATCACCAGCGCTGCGCTGGTGACAACGCCCGCCGTCGTGCTGATCCCGTGCTCGACCGCCTCCTCGGTCGAGAGACCGCGGTCGTAGGCCTCTCTCACGCGGGTCAGGATGAAGATGTGGTAGTCCATCGAGAGCCCGAACAGGATCACGAACAGGAAGATCGGCAGCCAGTAAGCGATGCCGCCGTTCGAGGTGAAGTCGAACAGACTCTCGCCCCAGCCGTACTGGAAGATCAGGACCAGAGCGCCGTAGGCCGCAGCCACGGAGAGCAGGTTGAGCACGATCGCTTTCAGCGCGATCACGATCGAGCGGAACGTGACGAGCAGTAGGGCGAAGGCGAAGATCAGGACGAACCCGAACACGATCGGCGCCTTGCTTTTCAGCAACGAGTTCTGGTCGACCGACTGGGCCGTGGTGCCCGTGACGGCGAAGGTCGCGTCCGGAACCTTCCCGATCGTCGCCGGCAGGATGTCGTTGCGCAGCGTCTTCACGGCGTTGTTCGACGTTGCGTCGACGCCGCTGCCGACCAGTGGGATCGTCACTCGTGCGACGTCATGAGAGGCGTTGACCTCGACGTCGATCGGTTTCTTTGCCTGGCCGCTCGCGAGCGACCGCACCTTCAGGGCCGCGATCGCCTGCTTCGTGGCCGGCGAATCGGTGTTCGCCTCGACCGCGACGATCGCGGGCGACACGTTGCCATTCGAGAAGGCGTCCTGGACGCGCTGGATCGTGTCCACGGTCGGCGCGTTGCTGGGTAGCGCCTCGAGCCCGCTTTGCGCGGTGTGCAGCTTGTACGCGGGTACCGCCAACGCCAGCAGCAACCCGCCGGCGAGCACCGTTGCAAGGAGCGGATGTTTCAGGGTCGGCCTCAGGATCGCCTTCCACAGCCGACTCCCGCCCGCGTCGTTCCGGAAGCGGTGCACGAAGGGGATCCGCCCCTTGTCCACGCGCGGGCCGAGCTTCGAAAGCAGGGCCGGGAGGACGGTCAAGGAGCCGAGCATCGCGACCCCGACCACGATCATCGTCGCGATTCCGAACGAGAGGTAGGTCTTGTCGCCGGCGAAGAACAGCCCGGCCATCGCGATCAGGACCGTGAAGCCGGAGATCAGGACGGAGCGGCCCGAAGTAGCGGCCGCAACGGCGAGCGCCGCGTCCGGGTCCTTTCCGGCAGCTCGCTCCTCGCGCCAACGCTTGATGTAGAAGAGCGAGTAGTCGACACCGACCGCAAGGCCGATCAGCAGGATGACGGCGTTGACGTTGCCGTCGGCCGGAACGACCTGGCTCGTGACGGCCACGAGGCCGATCGTGGCGAGAACGCCCGACAGGGCAAGCAGGATCGGGATGCCGACCGCGACCAGGCTCCCGAGCACGATCAACAGCACGGCGATCGTGATCGGGATCGAGCGCTCGCCGGCCAGCTTCAGCTGATCTCCGAACATCTTGTCGAGTCCCTTGTCGGAGCTGACCCCGGCGTGGCCCACGAAGAAGCCGGGGTGCTGCGTCCCGACCTTGTCCGTCGCGGCCGAGAGCGCGTCGATGTTGTCCTGGGCTCGATCGGCGTCTCCCTTCATCTCCCACTTGACCATCGCCGCGTGGCGGTCGTCGCTGATCAAGGCCGCGTTTCGCGCGGTGTAGGGGGAGTCCAGGTTCTTGATCGCGGGGCTGGACTGAACCGAGCCGATCACGTCATCGACCGTCGAGCGGAAGGCCGGGTCGTCCACCGTTCGGCTCGTGCTCTGGACGAGCACGAACTCGGTCTGCGGAGCCCGCTCGGGGAAGGCTTTCTTGAGGATCTGGTCGGCCCTGTGCGACTGGCCGACGCCCGCGTCGTTGATGTCGATCTGCTTGAGGCCGAGGGCGATGTTCCCGAAGGCGAAGAGAAGCACGACGCATGCGAGCCAGCCGAAGACGGCCGTTTTCCAGTGGGTCGCGCTCCAGTGCCCCATCCGACCGGCGACGTTCATCGCCTTTTGCATCTGCTTCGCGCAGAGGTCTGCAGGCGAGTGGTGGCCGGTCGGCTCTGGCTCGTCCTGGATCACACGCGTCTTCATCTCGCTCCTCTCGCAGGGTTCTTCCACGCTCGCACCCTTTGCCGGAGCGGGAAATACGGGGGACCTGTGCTTGGAGGGGCGGGTTTCTGGTGGTTTCCCTGACAGCCCGCTCTCAGGACCGCAGGAAGGTCAGCACAGCGAGCACGCGCCGCGACTCGTTCCCGGTGGACGGGAGGCCGAGCTTGCCGAAGATGCTGGAAACGTACTTCTCTACCGCGCGGAGGGTGATCACGAGCCGGTCGGCGATCCCCTGGTTCGAGCTCCCCGACGCCATCAGCTCGAGCACCTCGCGCTCGCGCGGGGTCAAGCGCGCGAGCGGGTCGTCCGGTCGTTGGCGCGAGAGCAACGTCGAGACGATGATCGGGTCGAGAGCCGAGCCGCCGTTCGCGACACGCGTGACCGCGGCGAGGAACTCCCCCACATCGCTGATTCGGTCCTTCAACAAGTACCCGACCCCCTCGGCGGAGTCCGCCAGCAGCTTCAAGGCGAGCCCGAGCTCCACGTACTGGGAGAGGACGAGCACGCCGACGCTCGGATGCTTCTCGCGAATCTCGAGCGCGGCACGGAGCCCCTCGTCGTTGTGCGTCGGTGGCAGGCGGATGTCGACGATCACGACGTCGGGCCGGAAGCTGTGCACCTTGAGCAGGAGCTCGTCGGGGTCCTCGACCTGGGCGACGACCTCGAAACCACTCTCTTCGAGCAGCCGGGCTAGCCCTTCGCGCAGAAGGACGCTGTCCTCGGCGATCGCTACGCGCACGGGATCTCCGCCTGGACCCGCGTCCCACCGCCGAGCGGCGTCCACACCCGCAGGCGGCCGCCCAGCGTCTCGACGCGGTCCGCGAGGCCGCGGAGGCCCGAGCCGCGCTCGGTGTCCGCGCCACCCACGCCGTCGTCGACGATTTCCACGACGAGGTAATCGTCGCGCCGTTCGAGCGACACTCTGGCTTCGCTCGCGTGAGCGTGCTTGGCGACGTTGGCGAGGCTCTCCGAGACGACGTAGTAGGCGGCGACCTCGACACGCTCCGGCAGCCGACCCTCGACGCACATCTCCAGCCGCACTGGCAACGGCGCATGTGCCGCTAGCGACTCCACGGCGACCGCGAGCCCGTGGCCGCTCAGCACGGCCGGATGGATCCCGCGTGCTACGTCGCGTAGCTCCTCGAGCGAAAGGGCGATCTCGCTTCTCGCCGCGTCGAGCTCCTGTCTTACCTCCGGCTCGTCCGGCAGGCTCTTCTTGAGGAGGCTCAGGCGGAGCGACAGCGCGATCAGCCGCTGTTGTGCGCCGTCGTGCAGGTCCCGCTCGAGGAGCTGGCGCTCCTTCTGACCGGCGTCGATGACGCGGGCGCGCGAGCCTCGGAGCTCCTCGACCCGCGCCCGTAGCTCCGCCTGGAGCCGGGCGTTCTCGAGCGACATCCCGGCCGCCGCCCCGACTCCCTCGAGCAGCTGGTGCTCGTCGTCGAGCGCGGGGTCGTGCACGAGCGCCGCGACGTGCTCGCCGTCGCGGTCGATCAGCGTGGCGGTGCGGGTGTCGTCGTCCGGAAGCCGCACCGGACGTCCGTTCACGTCGACGTAGGTCTGGAAGTTGGGAAGCCAGTACGCAAGGGTCAGTGAGGGGTCGCGAAGCGCGTGGGCGAGCGCGTCTCGCAGGTCTTGTGGTCCGGGCTCGCTGCCCAGCTCGACGATCAGATCGCCGACCGCCGAGCGCGCGAGCCGCGCGTCCAGCAGACCCAGCAGGAACGCGATCGGCGAGAGCCCGACCACGAACAGCGTGACCCGCTGCACCTCGCGGAAGCCCGGCCAGTCGAAAGTCGCCATTACGAACAGCACCGCGATCATCACCAGCGCGAGCGCGAACGAGTCGATAACGAAGGCGATCGATCGTCGCCTCGGCCGGCCGAGGGTCCGCCGCCGCCGCGCGAGGACCCCAAGCCCGACCAGGCAGCACGCGCTCAACGAGAGCAGCTGTACGTCCTCCACCATCGCCACGAGGTCAGGCTGGTACCAGACGTCCACGAGGTTCGCCGGGTCGACGCCACCCAGGGCGAGCTTCACGAGCTGCAGGCCCACCGCCGAGGTGTACGCCACGCCGACGAGCACACCCTCGAACCTCGACCGCAATCGTCCGTCGGGGAACGCGAGGCAGACGTGCAGGAAGAGAGCCGCCGGCACGATGTCGAAGGCGGCGCCGAACGTGTACGGGGCCGCCGACTCCGCGAGTTGCCAACCGGAAAACGCGCTCGCGAGGCCTCCCGCGACCATCAATGGCCCAAGCCGGCTTGCCGGGCGCCGCCACCACGCGATCACGCCCGCGGTCACGTAGGGAACCGCCACCCACTCCATCAGGAAGACCTGGACGGGGTCTGGGCTGCCGGCGGCCAGGGCGAGCCCGAGGGAAGCCGCTGCAGCAGTTACCGCGAGCGCGGCTGCCACCGGCACCAGTGACCACACGCGTCGGCGCGCGGCGTGAGTGAACTCCGCAGGCACTGCCGTCGCCATCGCCGCATCACCTCCCCCTGCGCCGGTGCGAGACAACTTTCTCCCGCGCGACGCCGCCGCGGTCGAAGGCCTGAAACTCGACCCTAGCGCGGATATCGGGAGAGCGCGAACCTTTTTGGCCAGTTACCCGAACCGCTCGCCTACCGGCCTGCCCCGTTGAACGTCACGAGCGGGTCATGGGACGCTCGCGCGATGGGCGTCGCCACGGACCACGTCGCACACCGGAACCGTGTCTGGGAACGGGTGTCCGCCGCCCAGGCCACCGAGACGAAGATCGCCGCCGCAGGCTTCGGCGTCATCGCGCTGCACGTCCTCGACGACAGCTTCTTCCAGCCCGAGCCGGGCACTTCGGCTGCCGACCACCTCGTCAGCGGGCTGCTCCCGGTTGCGCTCCTCGTGGGCGCAGCAGTGGCCTACCCGCGCCTACGCCCGGGCCTCCGGGCCGCGCTGGCTGTCGTGCTCGGAGCCCTGGGGATCGTGATGGGCAGCATCGAAGCCGTCTACTACGGTCCGAGCGAGGGCCTCTCCGGTGACGACTTCACGGGGCTCCTCTCGGCCGCAGGCGGCGTCGTGCTCGTGATCCTCGGCATCTGGACCGCCTGGCGAGGCAGGAGGCGCGACGGCTCACGCGTCCGGCGCTACACCCGCCGGGCTCTGCTGGCCGTCGCGTGGGTGCTCGGCGGCTACTTCGTGCTCTTCCCGCTGTCGCTCTCGTACGGCTTCACGCACGCTGCACGGCTCGAGACCCCGAGCGGGAACCTCGGTGCGCCGTACCAGCCCGTTTCGTTCCAGTCGCGCGACGGGCTCAGGCTGGACGGCTGGTTCGTCCGGCCGAGGAACGGCGCCGCTGTGATCGTGTACCCGGGCAAGAAGGGCACTCAAAGACACGCGCGGATGCTCGTTCGCCACGGGTACGGCGTCCTCGTCTTCGACCGACGCGGCGAAGGGACGAGCGAAGGTGATCCGAACGCACTCGGCTGGGGATTCGACGACGACCTGCGCGGCGCGATCGCGTATCTGCGCAGCCGCGACGACGTCGACTCGAACCGGATCGGCGGGCTCGGCCTCTCGGTCGGCGGCGAGGCATTCCTGCAGACGGCCGCCGAGACGACGGCTCTCGGCGCCGTCGTCTCCGAAGGCGCGGGCTACAGGTCGGTCCGCGAGAACGCTCTCCGCATGAGCCTGCGCAAGGTGCCCGAGGTCGCGTTCACCGGCGTGATGACGGCGGGCACTGCGGTGTTCTCGAACCGCCTGCCGCCGCCCAACCTGAAGACGCTCGTCGGCCGAATCGAGTCGACGCCGGTGTTCTTCATCTACGCGACGAAGGGTGCCGGCGGCGAGGACAACAATCCGGACTACCACCAGGCGACGCCCGGGCCGAAGCAGATCTGGAAGATCGACACCTCGCACACCCACGGGCTCTCGGCGCGGCCGAAGGAGTACGAGCGTCGCGTCGTGGGCTTCTACGACCGCGCGCTCCGCCGCTGAGCGCCGAGCGAGCGCGCTACCACTTGGAGCGGCGCCCGCGTCGGCTCGTGTAAAGGAGCTTCGCGGGAGCCGACTTCATTCCGGCTTCTTCGAACTGCTCGCGGTGGCCGAGCCGGCGAGCGACGCGGCTGGTCTCGGCCCGCTGCTCGGGCAGCACGAAGGTGATCGCGGTTCCGCTGCGGCCCGCGCGGCCCGTTCGGCCGGTGCGGTGGACGTACCCCTTGTCCTCCTCGGGCGGGTCAAAGTTGATCACGTACGTAACTCCTTCGAGGTCGAGGCCGCGCGCCGCGACATCGGTCGCCACGAGCGTCTCGACCTTGCCGCTCTCGAACCGCCCGAGGGCGCGCTCGCGGGCGTTCTGCGACATGTCGCCGTGCATCGCGACCGCGGCGACTCCGTGCCGCGAGAGCTTCTGGACAAGGCGGTCGGCGCCGCGCTTGGTCCGGACGAAGACGAGCGTCGAGCCGGGCTCGCGGATGTGCTCGACGAGCGTCTCGACCTTGGTGTCGGCGGTCACCGGGACGAAGCGGTGCTCGATCTCGCCAGGCTGCCGGCTCGAGGGCAGCGACCCTTCGATGCGCGAGGGGCTGTTCGTGTACCTGCGCGCAAGCGCACCGACCTCGCCGTCAAGCGTCGCGGAGAAGAACATCGTCTGGCGGTTTCGCGGCAGCCGTCGGACGAGCTTGTCGACCTGCGGCTGAAAGCCCATGTCGAGCATGCGGTCGGCCTCGTCCAGCACGAAGGTGCGGACGCGGGAGAGATCGACCAGCCGGCGCTGCGCGAGGTCCTCGAGCCGGCCGGGCGTCGCTACGAGCACGTGCGCCCCTTTGATCCGGCTCGCCTGCGAGCGCAGCGGCACGCCGCCGTAGGCAGGGGCGACCGAGAGGCCACGCGCCCGCGCGAGCGGGTCGATCTCCTCCGTCACCTGGGCCGCCAGCTCGCGCGTCGGCACGAGCACGAGCGCCGACGGTCGGCCGTCGGCCGGTTCGGTGCGTTCGACGATCGGCAGCGCGAAGGCCAGGGTCTTCCCCGACCCCGTGGGCGAGCGGACGAGGACATCCAGGCCGCTCAGTGCGTCGGGCAACGCCCGCTCCTGGATGTCGAAGGGCTGGGTGATGTTGCGCGCGGCGAGCGCCTCCACGACGGGCGCGGACACGCCTAGCCGCCGGAACGACTGCTGTGACATTCGGTTCGACTCCTTTACGGGCTCGAGACTTGCCGACCTCGAAACGCCCGAAGGAGGACCGAGAAGCTCATCTCACCGGGCGGCGGAATTGCCACCCGTGCCCCCACCCTAGCAGGGGGCGGCTACCCTCCCGCGATGCCGAGCGAGAAAGC
>JBEVNN010000007.1:0-3677 GCA_040508095.1 Gaiellaceae bacterium | reverse complement strand
TTGACATCGCAGCCCGGCTACTACGTGGCCGCGGTTGGCGTGTTCGCGTTCTGGCGTGCCGGCCGCGGGCCGGTGACGCCAAAGCTGATGCAACCATCCCGACCCGCTACCTCGGCGGAAGCGGCTGGCCGCTCCCGGTCGGGGGCCTGCGCACGCTATGGCGGGAGGTCGGCGAGGCGGACGTCGTGGTCGCGAACGGCACGCGCCACCTGCTTCCGAACGTCGCAGCGTTCGCCGCGCGCCTTCGCGGGAAACGCGTGGTCTTCGTGCTGCACGGGTCGGGCGCTTCGTTCTCGACGAGCTCGTTCTTCTACCACCGCGTGCTCGGCTCGCTGTTCGAGCGGCTCCTCTCACGGCCCGCCCTTCGCCGCTCGCACCCCGTCTCGCTCTCGCGTGCAGGCGTCGTGGGCTGTCGCAGCCGCTACGGCGTCGAGGCGACGTACGTCCCGTTCCCGCTGCGACAGCTTCCGCCCCCTAGCCCGAAGCCTCTCGCCTCCGACGAGCCGTTGCGAATCGTCTGGGCCGGCCGCCTGTACGGCGAGAAGAACCCGCTCGCCGCCGTCGCAGTCGTCGACCGGGTCCGGCAGCAGCGGCTGGCGACGCTCGAGGTCTACGGCAGCGGGCCACTCCTGGACGAGCTCGAGGAGCTGGCCCGCGACCGGCCATGGCTGCACGTGTGCGGGCCCCGCAGCTGGGAAGAGATCCAGCAGGTGCAAGGAGCCGCTCACCTGTGCCTGTCGACCTCGCTGCGGGACGCGACGCAGATGGCCGTCCTCGAGCCGCTGGCGCGCGGCGTGCCGGTGGTTTCGACCCGCGTCGGCGACGCGCTCGGCTACTACGCCCGCGGCCTGTGGCCGTTCTGTGTCGAGCCGGGCGATCCCGAGGCCGCGCTCGAGGCGGTCCTCACGCTGGCGGCCTCCTACGACCGCTACCGGAAGCGCTTCGCCGCCAACGCTCACGAGTTGCTCCGACGGCACCGCGAAGGGGCGCGCCGCCTGGCAGAGCTGCTCGAACCCGAGACCGCCGCAACCCGCAACGGCGTGCCTGCGAGCAGCCGAGCGGAACTTCCAGTGACGTGAGTGAGCCAGCAGCTACGCGACCAACCAGAATCGAACCGCGGCCCGGCGCTGCTGTTCTGGGCGCAGATCATCGGGAACTCGGGGCTCTTCGTCGGCCTGCTGCTCGTGACGCGGGCACTCGGCCCTTCCGGCCGAGGTGCAGTGGCCTTCCTCACGGTGACTGCGCTCGTAACGGCCTGGATCGCGCGGCTTGGCGTGACCGAGGCGACGGTGGTTTTCGCGGCCAGGCGGCCCCAGCAGCGACCCGCGTTGTTGACGAACAGTCTCTCGTTCTCGACCTTGATGGGCCTCGCGGGCGCTGCGGTCGTCTGTGGGACGCTCTGGCTCGTCCCCGCCTTGCGACCGAATGGCGTTGGTTCGGTCGAGCTCTGGGTGCTCGCGGTCAGCATCCTGGCCGCCTGCCTTGCGGACGCGGGCTACCGGTTCATGCTCGGCTGCAGCCGGTTCCGCACGCACGCCCTGGTGACCGCGGTCACCTCGTGGCTGTACCCGTTGCTCGCCGTGGTGCTCTGGGCCTCGTTCGGGCTCACCGTCGCGCTCGGGTTGGCCATCTGGGCGGCCACGCAGGCCATGCGGGCGGTGGCGCTCTTCTGGATTGCGATCCGTCGAGAGGGTGGGCTCGGCCGGCCGAGCTTTGGCCTGTTCCACGAGACGATCACCTTCGGCGTTCGGGCCTGGTTCGGGACGCTCGCCGATTCGCTGGGCTTCCGCATCGACCAGATCCTGCTCGCGCTGATCGCGACGGAGACCGCGCTCGGCTTCTACGTGGTCGCGGTGAACCTGTCGGAGGTCCTCCTGTACTTCCCAGGCGCGGTGGCGACGGCGCTGTTACCGGCCGCCGCCCGCAGCGCGGAGGGGCCGCGGCTCGACCAGACGTTGCGCGCCTGGAGGTCCGCGACGTACGTGACGCTCGCGAGCATCGTGCTCAGCGCCGCGATCGTGCCGCCGCTGATCCCGATCGTCTTCGGGGAATCCTTCCACGCCTCGGCAACGCCGTTTCTCCTGCTGCTACCGGGACTGATCGGCTTCACGGCGATGATCGTGTTCTGCAACGCGCTCATCGCGTCGGGGCTCCCGACGCAGTACTCGATCCCGCCAACGCTGTGCTTCGTCGTCGGGATCGCCCTCGATTTCGCGCTGATCCCCTTCTTCGGGGCCTCGGGCGCCGCGGTAGCGGCCAGTGCCGGCTACCTCGCGGCCGGCGCTTCCGCCGTGCTGATCTACCGCGCCCGCGTGCCGTTTCGCCTGCGCGAGCTCGTCGTCCCGCAGACGGGCGACTTCGCGGTCCTGCGAACGCTCGCCCCCGTTCCCCGTGCGCGTCTGGCGCGGCGAGGCGCCCAATGACTCGCGACCCTTGCATGCGGCCCTCTCGGAGGTGAACGAATGATCGAGCAGCACAAGCCGACCACCCCCGTTTCACAGCTTCGCCCAATCGAGCTTCCGCCCGAGCAGCCGATCGACGTCGGCCGCTACGCCAACGCACTGCGGCGCTCGAAGCTCCTGATCGCAGCGATCGTGATCGCCGTGACGGGGATCGTGCTGCTGATGTCCCTCGCGCTGCCGAAGACGTACAGCGCAGACGCGACGATCCTGTTCGACGAGAGTCAGAGTCTCGCCACCACATCGACGACGGACGCTGAGCGACAGCTCGCCACGATCCAGAAGCTGCTCGTGACGCGCGACGTGCTCGCGCGCAGCGCCCGCCGCCTTCCAGGGGAAACCGTTGCGTCGCTCGGCGGCAAGATCTCCGCGTCTGTCGACCCGACGGCCAACATCGTCACGATCACGGCCGACGCCTCGACGCCGAAGCGTGCCGCGCAGATCGCGAACGTGGTTGCGGCTTCGTTCCTCGCGCGGGAGCGGGCGGCGGAGCTCGCCGGTATCCGCTCTGCCGAGGCGAGGCTGCAGGCCTCGATTACGAAGCTGAAGGGCACACCCGGCTCGAAGGCGCAGATCGCGCTCATCCGCGAGCGGTTGAGCGAGCTGTCGCTGAGCGAGGCGACGGCGGGCTCGGAGCTTCAGCTCGCAGACGCCGCGGTGCCGCCGACGCGGGCCGACTCGCCGCGGCCGGTTCGCAACGCAGCGTTTGCGTTCGTCGCCGCGCTGTTCGTCGCGATGCTCGTCGCGCTCGGCCGTGAGCGGATCGCGCCGCGGATCAGCGACTCCAGGGAGCTGGAGCGGCTGACCGGCTACCCGATCCTCACCGAGATCCCGAAGGCGCGCCACCACTTCCGCGACCCGCAGGCTGCGCTGCGCGAGCGGGACGCCTACGACGCGCTCGCAGCGGTGGTCGCGGCCCAGCTCCCGCCTCGCCGCCAGCACATCCTGATGCTGACGAGCCCCGAGACGGACAAGGCGAAGGCGCGCGTTGCCGCCGGGCTCAGCCGCGCGCTCGCCCAGGCGGGCGAAACTGCACTCGTCGTGGACGCCGATCTGCGGCGACCAGCCCTCGAGCAGCTGTTCGGCATGGAACCTGCGCCCGGGCTCTCCGAGATCCTCGTAGCCGCGCGCCAGGGAGACAGCGACACGGCCGGCGAGATGATCGTCGAGCCGCCGACGTCCGCCTCGCCGCGGCGTACCGGGAGCCTCGCGGTGCTC
>JBEVNN010000287.1:0-6015 GCA_040508095.1 Gaiellaceae bacterium | reverse complement strand
CTGCGCAACCCGTACGGCCTCGCCTTCCAGCCGGGGACAGGCCGCCTCTACGCCTCGGTCAACGGCCAGGACGAGCTCGGCACGCCGAGCGATCCCGAGCCGGCCGACATGGTGGTCGTCGTGCGGCAAGGGGCGTTCTACGGCTGGCCGCGCTGCTGGCCGAACGCGCGCACGCTGCGGCTGAGCGGGAGCTGCGCGAGCGTCACGAAGCCGGCCGGCTATCTCGAGCCGCACTCGTCCGCGGACGGCCTCGCCTTCTGGCGCGGCGACCTCTTCGTGGCCGAGTGGGGCCAGTACCTGAGCAAGCGCTTCGGCCGACGCGTGGTCCGGGCCGACCTGCGTCCGAACGGGACCGCGCGGCGCGTGACGGTCTTCGCCTCCGGCTTCGCACACCCCCTGGCGCTCCTGGTCGACCGGCGCGGCGGGCTGCTCGTGGCCGACTGGGGCCCCGGGATCGTGTACCGGATCCACGCGCGCAGCTAGGGTCTGTTCATGATCGCCCGCCTACGCAGCTCGTTCAGCGACCGCCGTATCGCGATTGTCGCGTCGCTTGCGCTGCTGACGCTGTTCGCGCTGGCGATGCTCACGGTGCGGATGACCTACACCGAGACGGGAGACCACGCGAATCTCGCGTGGAACCTCTTCCTCGCGTGGATCCCCTTCGTCCTCTCGCTGGTCGTCTACGCGCGCGCGAAGGCCGGCGCCTCGCTCCGGCTCCTCGTCCCGCTGGGCGCACTGTGGCTCGTGTTCTTCCCGAACGCGCCCTACCTCATCACCGACCTGAAGCACCTGGGCCCCGGCGGCAGCGTGCCGCTGCTCTACGACGTCCTGCTCTTGTCGACCGCCGCCTGGACGGGCCTTCTGCTCGGCCTGACCTCGCTCTTCCTGATCCACGCGGTCGCGCGGCGGCTGCTGGGCGCGGTGAACGCGTGGGCGCTCGTCGTCGGCGTGCTCTCGCTGAGCTCGTTCGGCATCTACCTCGGCCGTGTCCAGCGCTGGAACTCCTGGGACGTGCTCGTGCACCCGTTCCCGCTCGCCGAGCAGATCGCCTCCGGGCTGCTCGATCCGCTTGCGCATCCGCGCCCGATCGGCCTGACCATTCTCTTCACCTCGTTCCTCCTGGCGAGCTACGTCGTGCTGTACTCGTTCGCGCGCCTGAGCCCCGAGTGGGACGCGCTTGAACGGCCCCCGGCCTAGCGCGGAGCTTGCCAAGCGAACATATGTTCGGTTAGATGTGATGGGTGCAGCTCGCGCTCGACGCTCTCGACCGCCTGGTCGAGACGCTGGAGGAGACGGGGCCGCTCTCCACCGTCGAGGCGGCCCGGTCGCTGT
Source organism: Gaiellaceae bacterium (assembly GCA_040508095.1). Classification (GTDB taxonomy): domain Bacteria; phylum Actinomycetota; class Thermoleophilia; order Gaiellales; family Gaiellaceae; genus AC-32. The sequence continues at coordinate 4,683 of JBEVNN010000287.1, read as the reverse complement.
TTGCCACGAGCTCCATTTCGGAGGGGCTCGCCGCCTCGCTGCTGGTCGACGTCACGGCCGGCGACAGCCGGGTCGTCTGTAGCGGCGCCTCGGTCTCCCTCACGGGCGAGACGCGCGACCCGCTGCTCGACGAGGCCGCGTTCGTCGTCTTCGACCTCGAGACCACCGGGCTCTCGGCGCAGCGGGACCGGATCTGCGAGATCGGCGCCGTCCGCGTGCAGGGGCTCGAGCTCGTCGACTCGTTCCAGTCCCTCGTCAACCCGGGAGTCGCGTTGCCCGGCCCCGTCGAGCGGCTCACCGGGCTGCGCACCGCGGAGCTTCGCCGCGCGCCGCCGGTGCGGAAGGTGCTCCCGCGCTTCCTCGCCTTCGCCGGCGACGACCTGCTCGTCGCGCACAACGCGGGGTTCGACCAGCGGTTCCTCGAGCGGGAGCTGCAGGTTCGCGAGGGGCGGCGGCTGTCCCAGCCGCCGCTCTGCACGGCCGCGCTCGCGCGGCGGCTGCTGGAAGGGCGGCTGCGGAAGGTCGGCCTCGCGTCGCTCGCGCATTTCTTCGGCGTCGGCACCACGCCGTGCCACCGGGCGCTGCCCGACGCCGAGGCGACCGCGGAGGTGCTGCTGTGCCTGATCGGCCTCGCGCAGGAGCTCGGCGCGCGACGGCTCTCCGAGCTTCGCTTGCTCGCGGCGCCACGGCGGCGGCGCGTCTACGGGAAGCGCGCGCTCGCGCGGCGGGCGCCTGCGAGGCCGGGGGTCTACCTCTTTCGCGACAAGCACGACCAGGTGCTCTACGTCGGCCGCGCCCGTGACCTTCGCGCGCGCTTGCGCTCGTATTTCCGCAGCGAGCGGCAGCGGCCGTCGGTCGAGGCGGCGCTGCTCGCGTTGGAGCGGATCGAGTGGCGCGTGCTCGGCTCGGAGCTCGAGGCCGCCCTGGAGGAGTTGCGCCTGATCCGCGAGCTAGGCCCACCCGCGAATTCGCGGAGCCGGCGCAAGGAGCACGGCGTCTACCTGCGCTCTCGCGGCGACGAGCTCGTCGTGACGAAGCAGCCGACGGAGCTCGGGCCGCTGACGAGCCGCCGCCAGGCGTCGCTGGCTGCGCGCGCGCTCGCGTTCAGCACTGGCGAAGAGCGCGAGCGCCTGCTGGAGGGCGCTCCGCTTCAGCGCCTGCGCGAGCGCCTTGCCTACCTGTCGGAGAGCCTGCGCTACGAGGAAGCGGCACGGCTGCGGGACCGGCTCGAGGCGCTGGAGCGCGTGATCGACAGGCTCCGCCGCCTCGCGGAGCTTCGTGAGCTGGAGGCTTGTCTGATCGCCCCGGCGGCCGAGCCCGGCTGGCGCAAGGCGTTCTTCGTCGCCGGCTGCAAGGTGCGTGCGGTCCGTTCGCTCCCGCCCGGGGCGGGTGCGCGGCTCGAGCTCGCGGCGGGCGCAGTCGCGTGCTCTCCATCGTCCGAGCGCGAGCCACTGACACCGGAGCAGGCCGAGGAGCTCCTGCTCCTCGACGGCTTCATCCGCCGGCCGCCGCCCGAGCTGTCAGTCCTGCCGCTCGCCGAGGCGGCCCGCGGGTGACCGGCGAGGCATCCATCCTCCACGCCGACCTCGACTCGTTCTTCGCGTCGGTGGAGCAGCGCGACCGCCCGGAGCTCCGCGGCAAGCCGGTGCTCGTCGGCGGCTGGGTCGTCCTCGCGGCGAGCTACGAGGCCAAGGCGCGCGGCGTCCGCACGCCGATGGGTGTCGGGCTCGCTCGGCGTCTCTGCCCCGGAGCGATCGTCGTGGAGCCGCGCATGTCCGCCTATTCCGAGGCGAGCAAGGACGTCTACCGGGTGTTCGACCACATGACGCCGATCGTCGAGGGGCTCTCGATCGACGAGGCCTTCCTCGACGTCCACAGCCTCAGGCGCACGGCGAGCCCGCTGGAGATCGCCACCCGCCTGCGCGCCGAGGTGCGCGAGCGGGTCGGGCTGCCGATCACGGTCGGGATCGCGCGGACGAAGTTCCTGGCGAAGGTGGCGAGCGCGGTCGCCAAGCCGGACGGGCTCCTCCTCGTACCGCCGAATCGCGAGCTGGCGTTTCTCCACCCACTCCCGGTGGAGCGCCTCTGGGGAGTCGGCCCGGTGACCGCGCGGAGGCTCCACGACCTCGGGGTGATGACCGTGGGGCAGGTCGCGGGGTTCGACGAGAACGCGCTCGTCTCGTTGCTCGGGCGGGCGGCGGGGCGGCACCTGTACTCGCTCGCGCGCAACGACGACCCGCGGCCGGTGCGGGCTCGCCGCGGCCGCGGTTCGATCGGCGCCCAGCGGGCGCTCGGTCGCTCGCCCAGGTCGCTCGACGACGTCGACGCGGCGCTTATCGGCCTGGTCGACCGCGTCACGCGCCGGATGCGAGTGGCGGGCCGGTCGGGCCGCACGGTAGTGCTCCGGCTTCGCTTCGAGGACTTCGCGCGCGCAACGCGCTCGCACACGCTGCCGTACGCGACCGCCAACACCGATGCGATCCTGACCACGGCGCGAGACCTGCTCTCGGTCGCTGCACCGATCATCGAGCGGCGTGGGATCACGCTCGTCGGCATCTCGGTCGCGAACCTGCACGACGGCCGCGCGGTTCAGCTCACGCTGCCGTTCGACCGGCGCGGGAGCGAAGCGCTAGACGCCGCCCTGGACGAGGTGTGGCAGCGCTTCGGCTCGCGCGCCTTGACCCGCGCGGTGCTCCTCGACCGAGGCCGGGGAGTCGAGATGCCGCTGCTGCCCGACTAGGGCTACCTGCTCATCACGGCGTCAAGGTGCGCTCGAACGTGATGTTCCCTGCCGTGTTGACGATCCGGATCGTCAGCGTGCCATTCCTCGTCAGGCTGAGCTCTCCGAAGTTGAACCAGCGCTTCGCCTCCGCCCACGTGGTCACGGCACCCGGCGACGGCGGTCCGAAGAAGGCGAGCTGTTCCGGATCGAGGCTCGTGTCGAAGTCGGTCGTGGGGAAGATGCCGGCGTTCATCGGCCCGGTGACGAGCTCGTACACGGAGAACCCCGGGTCGGCGGCGAAAGGGGTGTACCGGAAGGCCTCCGCGAAGTGGACGTCGGTCGTGATCCAGACGCTGTTGCGGATCGCGTGCTCGTGCATGAAGCGGAGGATGTCGAGCAGCTCACGCTCGTAGCCCGTTGTCTGGTCGAAGTTCGCCCAGCCGTCGCGTCCATTCGGAACGGCTGGGAACCCCGTGGGGATCGACATCGGCACGCTCGAGACAATCACCTTCCACCTCGCGTCCGAGGCCGCGAGCTTCTCCTTCAGCCACGTCAGCTGCTCCCGCCCGAGCATCGTCTTCGGATGGGCGTCTGTATCCGTTTCGAAGTTCGGATCCCGGTACTGGCGCGCATCGAGCACGAACAGCTCGAGATTCTTCCCCCAGCGAAGCGAGCGGTAGAGGCGCGACGGCGTGTTCTCGGCGATGGCGACCGGCGTGTAGTCGAGGAACGCCCGAAGGCCGAGCGGCATCAGGTGAACGCCCGGGGTGTACGGGGGGGTGCTGCGGGTGTCGGTGAGAGGCCCGAAGTCGTTGACGACCTCGTGGTCGTCCCAGACGCCGACGTAATCGGTTGCCGAGAGTAGGCGCTGGAAGCCCGGGTCGGCACGGCTGTAGCGCCAGTGCGCCCAGAACGTCGGCACGTCGGTAGCCGGGCCGAAGGTCCCCGGGATCTGCGCGTTCCCGTACAGGCCCACTGCGGAGCAGGCGTTATCGGCGTAGATGATGTCGCCGAGTCCCACGAACACGTCCGGGTGCCGGGCGCGGACCGTCTCCATGATCGGCATGCCCTCCGCTGCGTCGCGGCAGACGTTCTGCCCGTTGAGATCACCTCCAAAGGCGAGACGGAGAGGCGCGGCCTCGCGGTCCCTCGGCGCCGTGCCGAAAGATCCCTTGGCAACCGGCCCAGGCGACGAGCCGTGCCCGCGGAGGCTGAACCAGGCGCGATAGCGGTACGTCGTCCCTGGTCGGAGGTGCTCGAGCGGGACGCGTGCGGTGAAGTCGTCCGCCGCGCGTGCCTCCACGTGCGCGATTCGCCCGTGCGGCCCTCCGGAGACGGCGACATTCAAGGTTGCCTCGCGGTCTGCTCGCGCCCAGAGCAGCGCAGAAGAGGAGGTGACGTCGCCGACGATGACGCCATGCGTGATCGCGACAACAGGCCCCTTGTGCTCAGCATTGGCGACCGCGCCGCCCGCCGCGAGGCCCAAGAGCACGGTCGTGAGGATGAGCCCGACGATCTTTGACATCGCTCCCCTTTCCCCCAGTGGAGCCGCAGACGCCACCAGGGCGTTGTCGTCTTCTCGGTCAGCCTAGACGCAGGTGATTAGCGACTGCCGTCGACTTGTGGACGACCCAGCCGAGACCCGCTCCGGACTGGTCGACCAGCGCGCGCAGGTCTCGAAGCCCCGCGCGGAGCTCAGCCTCGTCCGCCCCGGGTAGCTGCGCAAGTGCGTCCAGAGCGCTCTCGATCACGTCTGCCGCGTAGCTCGCCTGCACGGCGAGGTCGTCGTTCTGCCACCAGTAGGGCCGTTCGCCCTCGTCGACGTCACCGAATCCCGCCTCGCGAAGCCATCCCGGGAGGCGGGTGCCGGCGTCGCTCCAGCCCGAGGCCGCCATCCCGGCGACCATCGTGCGAATCAAGGCCTCGATCGGCGGCGTGGAGGGCTCGGCCCGGCAGGTCGA
>JBEVNN010000282.1:0-4858 GCA_040508095.1 Gaiellaceae bacterium | reverse complement strand
CCGGTCCTATCAGCGCGCCGAAGACTGCAGCGCCCATTGTCGTCCCGATCAGCGCGCCACGACGGTCGCGTGGGGCCGCGGCGACGAGCCACGCGAGCGCTCCCGCCCAAGAGAGCGCGCTGCCAATCCCTTGTAGGAGCCGGGCCGCCCCCAGGGCCCACGCATCGTCGGCGAACGCAAAGACAAAGCTCGCGACGGCGGTGACCGATACCCCGACGAGCGCAGCGCGCTGCGGGCCGAAACGAGCCGCGACCAGCCCGCTCGGCAGAGACGCAATCAGCACGCCGGCCGCGTAGGCGGCCGAGAGCACCCCGGCCGACCCCTTCGACAGTCCGTAGGACGACACGAAATGCGGCAAGAGCGGCACGAGTGCCGTGAAAAACGTGATGTCGAGCGCCACGATCGTGCTCAGGAGGACGACGAGGCGGCGCATGTTTCGACGGTAGCAAGCGGGTTAGCGCTGCAGATCGTGGCGGAACGCACGAGATGTGCCTAACCCACGGCAGGTTTAGGCGTCGAACCATCTGGAACAAGGTCGAACCGACCAGGCCACCGAGCACGTGATCCTGCGCCGCCCGCAGACGTGCCCCGGGAGTGCCGACTGGAGTCGGGCCTCAAGGAGGGGTCTCTGTGGTGAAACCAAAGCTGCTGCTTCCGTTGCTTGCTGCGTTTCTGATGCTGATGGCGGCAGGCTCGACGCTGGCGTCGTCGTCGGCGCCGAAGCAGCACGTGACCGCGAAGGCGGCCGCACGGAAGCCGGTGCGGAAGGCGATCCCGAAGGTCGACGCAGCGCTCGTACGCCGCCTCCGCCGCACGGTCTGGCACTGGGAGGCGGTGATGGGCAAGCGTCGCACCACCGTGAAGCTGTCGCTGCGGTCGGTCCCGGCGCTCCGCTACTGGCGCCGGCAGGCCCGGTCCGTCGCGCGTCTCGCGTCGCATCCGCCGCACAAGGCGGGTTGGCTCTGCATCCACCGGTACGAGGGCGGCTGGAGCGACTCGAACGACCCCTACTGGGGCGGCCTGCAGATGGATCGCGGCTTCATGAGCTCCTATGCGCCGGGTGAGCTCCTGCGGCGCGGGTGGGCCGATCGCTGGACGGCGCTCGAGCAGATGTGGGTCGCCGAGCGCGCGCACCGAAGCGGTCGCGGTTACTGGCCCTGGCCGAACACGGCGCGGGCCTGCGGGTTGGTCTAGCCTTTCCCCCTGGCGCGTTAGAGCGCGCCCGAGCGGGAAAGACTGGTACCCATGACCGAGATCACGAACGAGCAGATCCAGGCACTGTTCGCCCGCGGTGAAGAGGAAGGCTGCGTCAACCTGTCGCACCTCAACGAGCTCGTCGCCGAGCACGAGCTGACCGACGACGAGGTCGCGCGGCTCTACGAGGAGCTCGAGGAGCGCCACATCGAGCTGGCCGACGACTGCGGGCGCGCGAGCGAGGACGACAGCACGTACGTGAACGGCGATCTCGCGATCGCGACGACGGACGCGCTCCAGCTCTTCCTGAACGAGGCCGGCCGCTGGCCGCTCCTGACCAAGGAGGAGGAGGTCGAGCTCGCCAAGCGGATCGAGCGCGGCGACATGGAGGCGAAGGAGCGGATGATCAACTCCAATCTTCGACTCGTAGTCTCGATCGCGAAGAAGTACCAGGGTCACGGGCTCTCGCTGCTCGACCTGATCCAGGAGGGGATCATCGGCCTCATCCGCGCGGTCGAGAAGTTCGACTGGCGGCGCGGGTTCAAGTTCTCGACCTACGCGACGTGGTGGATCCGCCAGGCGGTGCAGCGAGGGGTAGCGAACAAGGCGCGCACGATCCGGATCCCGGTGCACATCGCCGACCGAGAGCAGCGGATCGCCCGCGCCGAGCGCGCGCTGGCGCCGAAGCTGGGGCGGCAGCCGACGGAGGAGGAAGTCGCGAAGCAGGCGAAGCTGCCACTGAAGCAGGTGCGCGAGGTGCGGGAGGCCGCGCGCGCGATCACGAGCCTCGACCGGCCGGTCGGCTCCGAGAACGAGGCGTCGCTCGGCGAGCTGTTCGCGGCGGAGCAGGCGCCGCCGGAGGAAGAGGTGACGGTGAGCCTCGAGCAGGACGTCCTGCGACGGGCGGTGGCGCAGCTGCCGGACCGGGAGCGCGAGGTCGTGAAGCGGCGCTACGGCCTGAACGGTGACCGCGACCCCGCGTCGCTGGACGCGATCGGGCGGGAGCTCGGCCTGACGCGCGAGCGCGTGCGCCAGATCGAGGCGAGGGCCCTCGAGCAGCTGGCCGTCAACCGCGAGGTCGAAGCCCTGAAGGTCGCCTAGCCTCCGGGGTTAGGCCTTCGTGACTTCGACGATCGAGGTCGAGCGAGAGCAGGTCCGGGAGACGCATGACGTCGAGCCAGACCGGCCCTGGATCGTGATCGTCTGGAACGACCCGATCAATCTGATGTCGTACGTGACTCTGGTCTTTCAGCAACTCTTCGGCTACAGCCGCGCAAAGGCGACGACGCTGATGCTGCAGGTGCACAACGAGGGCAAGGCGGTCGTCTCGAGCGGCACCCGTGAGAAGGCGGAGCACGACGTCGCGCGCCTGCACGCGCGCGGGCTCTGGGCAACGATGCGGCAGGACTGATGAAGCCCACCGCCGACGGAGGCGTCGAGCCGCAGCTCTCCCGCGACGAGCGGACCCTGGTGGCCAACCTTGCCTCGGAGCTCAGGTCGCTGCTCGACGGCGACACGGACGATCCGTCGCTCCGCCGCCTCTTCCCGCCGGCCTACGACGAGGAGGCGGACGAGACCGCGTACCGCGACCTGATGGGCAGCGAGCTCCTGAACGGACGGCGCGAGGCGCTCGAGCTCCTCGCGCGCACGGCCAACCAGAAGCGCCTCAGCGCGGATGAGGCCGACGCGTGGCTACGCGCGCTGAACGACCTGCGCCTCGTGCTGGGAACGCGTCTCGACGTCCAGGAGGACATGCTCCTCGACAACCTGCGCCCCGACGATCCCCGCGCGTCCGGGCTGGCGATCTACGGCTGGCTCTCGTGGCTGCAGGAGCAGCTGGTGGCGGCGCTCAGTGCCGGTCTGGAGGAGGGAACTGCCCCTTAGTCGTGATCCCGTGGACCTCGCGTGTGTCGAGCTCGTCGCCGTCGGCGGACAGCATCGTGAGCGTTGTCGGCAGATGGCCTTTCTGCCAGTGCTGCTTCGGAACGCCGTAGAGGAAGAACGCGGCGTTGACCGGCGCGCCGACCCAGACGAGCGGGATCGGCTGACTCTCGCCGTCTTCGAAGCGGAGTAGGAGCGAGTTGGCCCGCTCGTTGGTGGTCTCGCCCTCAAGCATGACCGGTCCGGCCAGGATCTCGCCGTTCTGCGCAACGCGGCCGCAGAGGCAGACTCCGACGCTGAGCCGGTCGTAGCGGAAGTCGCCTCCTTCGCACCAGCCGCGGCTCGTGCAGAAGCCGCCGTTCCTGGTCGGCGCGACCCAGAGCGTCGTTGTCCTGTTCGGCGTCAGGCGGGCTTCGAGCACCTTGATCGCCCGGTCTGGCTGCACGCCAGCCTTGACCTGGGGAGCGTTCCACTCGGCGAACGACTCGACGATCTGCTGCGGAGGGGGATCGTCGCGGTCGAGGAGCCGGATGACCTTCCCGCCCACGCTGGTCGCCGGCGACACGATCACGACCGCGGACGCCAGAACCGCCGCGATGGCGATCGGCACGCGCCGCCGGTGCCGCCTCGCGGCTCTCGCGCGTGCCACGACCTCGGGCCAGCTCTGGTCGTCGCGCGCGTCTGCGAGCGCCCCGACGCGAACGGACAGGTCGCTCTCGAAGTCGATCATCGGACTGCTCCTTCCGGCTCTAGTACGGCGCGCAGCTGTGCATGCGCCTGCGCCAGCGCTGCGGCGACCGTGCCTTCGCTGACCTCGCAGGCCGCGGCGATCTCCGCGTACGAGAAGTCCCCGAAGTACCGTAGGAAGACGATCAGGCGCCGGCGTGGGGGCAGCTCGCGCAGCGCCGCCGCAAGCTCGGGGTCGCGCTCCGGCTCGAGCAACTGCGGGTCGAGGTCATGGCCGCTCGGCGGCCGCGAGGTCTTTCGGCGCTGCTCCAGCGCGAAGCGAAGCGCGATTTTCCAAACGTAGGCGGCGAGGTGGGCCTCGTCGCGCTCGCGCGCCGGTGCGGCGAGCGCGCGGGCGAACGCCTCCTGCACCGCGTCTCGGGCCGACTCGCGGCTGCCCGTGACCGTCGCGAGGGCGTTGCGGAACGAGACGTACCGTGTCTCGTAGAGGGCCTCGAGCTCTCTCGCCGTGCCGTCCATGGCTACCGGTGAGAGAGGCCCTAGAGGCTTGGAATCTTTAGGTCCCGACGACCTGGACGATCCAGCGGCGATCGCGCTCGCGGTCGAGCTCCAGGAAGAGCACGCGCTGCCAGGTGCCGAGGCAGAGCTCGCCGTCGCGCACCGGGATCGACTCGCCAGCCGGCCCGAGCAGCATCGACATGCAATGGGAGTGGCCGTTCCCGAAGTCCATGTCCTCGGGGCAGATGTTCTCGGTGCGCCGGTCCCAGTCGTCGTGCGCGTAGTACGTCTCGCTCGGCACGAGGCGCTTGAGCATGCTCGCGAAGTCCTCCAGGAAGCCACTCTCGAACTCGTTCACCCGCACGGAGCAGGTCGTGTGCGGTGAGTAGACGCAGGCGATGCCGTCGATGACGCCGCTCTCGCGAACCGCCTCCGACACCTCCTCGGTGATGTCGCGGACGGCCAGGCCGCCGGTGGTTCGAAGCTGTCGCTCGTGCTGGAAGACCTTCACCGTTCGCCACCCTCCTTCGTGGACGGCCGCTTGGAGTGCGGACAACGGGGCCTATTGTGAGGGTTCTGCACGAATCCGTCGAGTGGA
>JBEVNN010000264.1:0-5328 GCA_040508095.1 Gaiellaceae bacterium | reverse complement strand
TCGGTCCTTCGAGGGCGTCGACGCGCTTCAGGAGGTCACGCTCGAGCTGCACCGGCACGAGATCGTGGGGCTGATCGGCCCGAACGGCGCGGGAAAGACGACGCTCGTCAACGTGATCAGCGGCTTCGACTTCCCGACCGCCGGCAGAGTCGAGCTTCGGGGCCGTGACATCACCCGCTGGCGCCCCAACCGCCGGGGCCGGGAGGGGCTCGCCCGCACCTTCCAGCACAGCCGCTCCTTCCGCGGCCTCAGCGTCAGAGAGAACGTCGAGGTTGCGGCGCTCGGCGTGCGCGCGGGACCACGCGAGGCGCGCCGGCGGGCGAACCGGCTGCTGGATTTGCTCGCGCTGCGCGATCGAGCCGACCGGCCGGCCGCGACGCTTCCGCACGGAGACGAGCGGCGGCTCGGCGTCGCCCGCGCGCTTGCGTCGAACCCTCGCTTCGTGTTGCTGGACGAGCCCGCGGCGGGGTTGCCCGAGGCGGAGGTGCCGGACTTCGAGGCCGTCGTGCGCTCGATCCGCGACGACTTCGACGCCGGCGTCCTGCTGATCGACCACAACATGACGCTGGTGATGGCGGTCTGCGACCGGATCCACGTCCTCGACCAGGGCCGGATGCTCGCCGCCGGGACGCCGGCGGAGATCCGCGGCAACCTCGACGTCACCGCCGCCTACCTGGGCGACACCGCGGTGGAGACCGAGCCCGATGCCTGACGCGATTCTCGAGCTCGAGGGCCTCGAGGTCGCCTACGACGGCGTCCCGGCGGTCCGCGACCTGAGCCTCTCCGTCGCCCGCGGCGAGATCGTCGGGCTGATCGGCCCGAACGGCGCGGGCAAGAGCACGACGCTGCACGCGGTGATGGGGTTGGTCAAGGCGGCCGGTGGGGACATCCGATACTCGGGCCGCTCCATCCGGGGGCGCGCTCCCGAGAAGATCGCTCAGGCCGGTGTCGCGCTCGTTCCCGAGGGCCGTCGGATCTATCCGCACCTCACGGTGGACGAGAACCTCAAGCTCGGTTTCGCAGCCGCGGGCCGGCGCGGCTCTCGCTCGAAGGTCCTCGGCGAAGTGCGAGAGCTTTTCCCGGTCCTCGAGCGCTATCGCAAGCGCCTCGGCGGGGGGCTTTCCGGCGGGGAGCAACAACAGCTCGCGATCGGTCGGGCGCTCGTGGCCGAGCCGGAGCTGATCCTCCTGGACGAGCCGTCGCTCGGCCTCGCGCCGACGGTGGTCGACGCGGTGTTCGAGACGCTGGCGCGGATCCGCGAGCGCGGGGTCACGACCCTGCTCGTGGAGCAGCGCGCGCAGCGGACGGTCGCCCTCTCCGACCGGACCTACGTGCTCGCGAACGGTGAGCTTCGGGCAACGTTCGGCCCCGCGGACGCCGCCGCCACCGACCGGCTGGTCGCCGCGTACTTCGGCTGATGCTGCAAACGGCCCTCAACGCGCTCGCGCTCGGATCGGTCTACGCACTGATGGCGGTCGGGATCGGCCTCGTCTTCGGCGTGCTCCGGCTGGTCAACTTCGCCTACGGCCAGCTGATCATGGCCGGCGCGTTCTCGCTGGCAGTCACGAGCGAGCACGGCTGGCCGGACTGGGCGAGCCTGCTGACGTGCTTCGCGGTCGTGATCGCGCTGTCACTGCTGATGGAGGTTGCGGTCTTCCGCCCGCTTCGCAACGCGCCGCCGGCGACGATGCTCGTGGCCACCTTCGCGATCGCGTTCCTGCTCCAGGCGGTCGCGCTGATGAAGTTCGGCTCGCTCGGGAAGGTCGCGACCATCTTCCCGGGGCTCTTCGATCCCGTCACCGACAGCGGGAGGTTCGCCACGGTCCGGTGGGTCACGATCGTGGCGATCGCACTCGGCGTCGTTGCCGTCGTCGGCCTCACGGTGATGCTCGAGCGCACGAGCGTCGGGCTCCACATGCGTGCCGCGGCGGCCGACTTCCGTACCGCCCGCCTGCTCGGCGTGAACGCGAACCGCGTGATCACGCTCGCGGTCGTCCTCTCCGGCGTGCTCGCTGCGGCGGTGAGCGTGATCCTCGTGATCCAGACCCCACTCGTGGTGCCGTCGTTCGCGCTGCGGGACACGATCATCGTGCTCGTTGGTGTCGTCGTCGGCGGGCTCGACCGGCTGTGGACGGCGACGCTGGGCGGGTTCTCGATCGGGGTCGCGACGTCGATCTTCACGGACAAGCTCCCGACGGACGCGACGGTCTACGTCGACTCGTTTGTCTTCTTGGCCGTGATCGCCGTGCTCCTGCTGCGCCCGAACGGCCTCTTCGCACCTGCGAGCGCCCGTCCCGTGGAGCGGGCATGAACCTCGCGAACCGCCTCGTCGGGCTCATGGTCCCATTGCTGCTGGTACTCGCGGTGACCGGCCTCGGCAGCCTCGCCTCCAGCTCGAACGAGATCTACTTCCTGACCGCCCTGGTTGATGTGGTAATCGTCGTCGGGCTCTATGTCTTTGTCGGCAACTCCGGTGTGCTCTCCTTCGGCCAGATGAGCTTCGTCGCCGTCGGCGCGTTCGCGGCGGGGCTGTTGACGATCCCGCCGGGCGTCAAGCGGAACATTCTGCCCGACCTGTTCCCGTTCCTCGAGCGGCACTCCACCGGCAACCTCGTCTCGCTGCTGCTGGCGGCCGCCCTGGGCGCGGTGTTCGCGCTGCTCGTCGGGCTACCGCTCATGCGCCTCTCGGGACTGGCTGCCGGGATCGCAACCTTCGCCGTCCTCGGGATCACGCACAACGTGCTCCTCTACTACGAGAAGATCGGCCCGGGGCCCGGGACGATGACGTCGATCCCCGAGACCACCGGGCTCGTGCAGGCGATGTGGGGCGCGCTGGTCGCGATCCTCGTCGCCTGGCTGTACCAGCTCAGCCGCCAGGGACGGCTGCTCCGCGCGACGCGCGAGGACGCCGCCGTGGCGCAGGCGGTCGGCGTGAGCATTCACCGGCAACGGCTGTGGGCGTTCGGCCTCAGCGGCGCGATCTGCGGCTTCGGCGGCGGCCTGCTCGTGCACCAGCTCGGTACGATCACGGCCGAGCAGGTCTACCTCGAGCTCACGTTCCTCACGCTCGCGATGCTCGTGGTCGGCGGCACCAACAGCCTGCTCGGCGCCGTCGTGGGGGCGCTGCTCGTGAGCGGCCTCGAATCGTTCCTCGTCAACGCCGAGACCGGGGTGCACGTGCTCGGCCTCACCGTCGACGTCCCGACAGGCGCGAGCACCGTCGTGCTCGGCGCGCTGATGGCGCTCATTCTCGTGTTGCGTCCCTCGGGCATCACCGGCGGACGCGAGGCGCGCCTGCCGAGGTGGTGGCCGCGGCGGGCCGAGGGCGCGCCGTGAGGGTCTGCGTGGTCGGGTGTGGAGCCGTCGGGTCGCTGTTCGCGGCGAACCTTGCGCAGCTCGACGACGTCGAGGCCTGGGCGTACGACCTCGCGCGCGACCACGTCGACGCGATCAATGCGAACGGCCTGCGGCTCTCGGGGGCCGGCGACGTCGTCGGGCGGCTACGGGCGACAGCGGACGCGGAAGAGCTCCCGGCCTGCGACTTCGGGATCGTCGCGACCAAGGCGATGCACACCGAGCCGGCGATCGCGGCCACGGCGCACGCCTTCGTGGACGGCTCGGTCTGCACGGTCCAGAACGGGCTCGGCAACGAGGAGGCGCTCGCGGGACACGTAGCGCGTGTGATCCGTGGCACCACCTTCCCGGCCGGCCGCGTAGTCGAGCCCGGCCACGTGCAATGGGACGTGAAGGGCGACACGACGCTCGGCCCCTTCGAGCCGAGCCCGGCTCCGCTCGAGGAGGTCGAACGGCTCGCCGAGGCGTGCACCCGCGCGGGCCTGCCGACCGAGGCGGTCGCCGACGCGCGGGGCCCGCAGTGGCGGAAGGTGATCTTCAACGCCGCGACGAACCCGATCGGGGCGCTGACGGGGCTCACGCATGGGCGCGTGTGCGAAGACGTGGCCCTGCGCAAGCTGGTCTCGGGGCTCGTCGACGAGGGCAAAGCCGTCGCCGCCGCGCAGGGAATCGTCCTCGATGCCGACCCGGAGGAGCTGATCGACCACGCCGCCCGCCCCGACGTCGCGTACGACCACAAGGCGAGCATGCTGCAGGACGTCGAGGCTCGCCGCGCGACCGAGATCGACTACCTGAACGGCGGCATCGTCCGCTTCGGCCGCGAGCTCGGCGTGCCGACGCCGCTGAACGAGACGATACTCGCGCTGGTGAAGGGACTGGAAGAGTCGTGGTGACCCCGGCTGAAGTCGAACGGCGTTACGTGAACGTCCGCTCGGCCCTCGAGCGCGACGGACTCGAGGCGGCGCTCGTCTGCGGGAGCGAGTACACAGGCTTCGAGGGAGCCGTGACGTACCTCTCGGGCTTCCAGATCGTGCATCGGTACGCCTACGTCCTGTTGCCGTGCGAGGGCGAGCCGGCGATCGTCTTCCCGAGCGAGGCTCGCTACGTCGGCGAGCACAGCACGACCTGGATCGACGAGCAGGTCTTCGCCGACCGGCCCGGCGACTGGCTCGCCGACCGGCTGCGCGGGCAGCGGGTCGGTGTCTACGGGCTCGACTACGTGATGGCGCCGCGCGACTACGCCGCGCTCGCGGGCGCGTGCGAGCTCGTCAACTGGGACGTCGAGTTCGACCACGCGCGGGCGGTCAAGAGCGACGAGGAGTTGGACTCGGTGCGCGACAGCGTCCGCATCAACACCGAGGGCTTCCACGCGTTTCGCGAGGCCTATGCTCCCGGGCGCAACGCCGCCGAGGTGCTGGCGCCTGCGGAGGAGCTGTTCGTGGCGCAGGGCTGTGGCCGCCTGACGATGAACATGGTGCTCGTCGGGGCCGAGTTCGCGATCGCGCGGGCGGAGACGACGCTCGGCGAGTTCTGCATTCCGTCGCTCGAGATCGCGGGGCCGGGTGGGCACTGGGTGGAGGTCTCGCGGGCGCTCGGCACGCCGAACGACGAGGTCGCGCGCATGAACGAGGCCTACGACGAGTACTTCGAGGCGGCGAAGGGCGCGCTGCGGCCGGGTAACACTGCCCACGACGCGCACCGCGCGGTCTCCAAGGGCTTCGTGGACCGTGGCTACAAGCTCGGCCACGTGACCGGCCACTCGATCGGCATGACGATGATCGAGTTCCCGAAGATCGGCGAGGGCGTCGAGACGGAGCTGTGCGAGAACATGGTCTTCTCGATGCACCCGCACGCGATCGCTGACAACGGGTACGACTGTCTCTACATGCAGGAGACGTGGCTCGTGGGCCCCGACGGCGGGATCCCGCTTTCGGGCCTCCCGTCGAAGATCTTCTAAGGCCATCGCGGGCGCAC
>JBEVNN010000233.1:0-2777 GCA_040508095.1 Gaiellaceae bacterium | reverse complement strand
CCCGCTCGATGGTCGATTCGACGGCGCTGCGTACGTCGGGCGCGAGGCGGTCGAGCGCCTCGCGGGCCGCGTCTTGCTCCGCGGCCTTCTTGGAGCGGCCCCTGCCCACGCCCACCTCTTTGCCGTCGATCATCGCCGCGCAGGTGAAGAGGCGGTCGTGCGGCGGCCCCTTGACGTCGAGCACGTTGTAGACGACCTGCAGCCCTCGTCGTGCGAGCTCCTCCTGGAGCTCCGTCTTGTGGTCGACGTGGGTCGTCAGCGCGTACTGGATGCGACCGTCGAACGCTGCGACCACGGCCTCGCGGATCGACTCGAACCCGTGCTGAAGGTAGAGCGCCGCGAGCGAAGCCTCCAGCAGCGCGGCGAGCACGTTGCGGTTCCGCGACAGGCGCTCGAGTTCCTCCGCCGGCGCGATCTCCTCGCCGCGCTCCGCCAGCCGTTGCCCGAGCCCGAGCTCGCGCGCGACCACCGAGCACGAGGCGCGCGAGACGACGTGGGAGCGGATCTTCGCCATCCGCCCCTCGGTGAAGTCCGGATACCGCTCGTACAGCGCCCGCGCGACCGCCAGCTCCAGCACGCTGTCGCCGAGGAACTCGAGCCGCTCGTACGAGGACCTCCGGTCGGGCGCCCACGAGCTGTGCGTGAACACGTTCTCCAGGAGCTCTTCCGGCAGCTCGTCGATCAGCCGCGCCAGCTGCTCCGGACGGCCGCTGGGGGCTCGGCTACTGGTGCGTTGAGACGTAGTCGACGGCTTGCCCGACGGTCTGGATCTTCTGCGCGTCCTCGTCCGAGATCTTGATCCCGAACTGGTCCTCCAGCTCCATGATCAGCTCCACGAGATCGAGCGAGTCGGCGTCGAGATCCTGCTGGAAGGAGGCGTCTTCGGTGATCTCGTTCTCGTCGACTCCGAGCTGCTCCGTCAGGACTTCCTTGACACGCTCGAAGACTTCCTCTCGCGATGCTGCCATTTCACCTCACTTGCCGGGGGGTTCAGAGCGCGCGGATGCTAACACTCTTTCCGGCAGGCGCTGCGCCAGCCTGCCGACTACGTCGTGCTCCACACCCCGCGCGGCGAGCCGGATCGCGTTCGCGATTGCCCGGTGCGAGGAGTTGCCGTGCGCGATCACCGCGAGGCCGCGCAGGCCCAGGAGGTACGCGCCGCCATAGGTCTCGGGATCGAGCCGGTTGCGCATCCCGCGCGCAGCGGGCCGGATCAGCAAACCGCCGATGCGCCCTCGCCGGCTCGCGGTGATCTCCTCCCGCAGGGTGTCCAGCAGCACCTTGATCGTCCCTTCGAGCAGCTTCAGGACGACGTTGCCGGTGAAGCCGTCACAGACGACGACGTCGGCCGCGCCGAGCAGGAGGTCGCGGCTCTCGGTATTGCCGGCGAAGCGCAGGCCCTCGGCGTCGGCCAGGAGCGCGTGCGCCTCGAGCGTCAGCTGGTTGCCCTTCTCCGCCTCCTCGCCGATCGAGAGCAGGCGCACCTCGGGATCGTGGATCTCGAGCACCTCTTCGGCGAAGACCGCGCCCATCTGGGCGAACTGGAGCAGGTGCTCCGGCCGCGCGTCGACGTTCGCGCCCGAGTCGATCAGCACCGACGGCCCGTGCTTGGACGGGATGACGACCGCGATCGCCGGCCGCGCGACGCCTTTCAGGCGGCGCAGCTCGACGAAGCACGCCGCCAGCATCGCGCCCGTGTTCCCGGCGGAGACGACAGCCTCGGCCTCGCCCTGGCCGACGGCGCGGCAGGCCGCGACGAGCGAGCTGTTCGGCTTTGCCCGCACGGCCTCGGCCGGCTTCTCCTCCATCCCGATGCGGTCGGGAGCTTCGACGAGGGGCAGCCCGCCCGTGTCCAGCCCGGCGGCCCCGAAGAGGATCGGCTGGATGCCGTCCTGCGCGGCCTCGAGCGCGCCCGCCACGACCTCCTCCGGCGCGCGGTCTCCGCCCAGCGCGTCGACGGCGACCCGCGTCATGTGACTACGGCGAAGGTGTGCGGAGCGGCTCGATCTCGCGGCCGCCGTAGGTCTTGCAGTTCGGGCACATGCGGTGCGGCTGCTTCGGGCGGCCGCACTGCGGGCAGGTGTTCACGCGCGGCGCCTCGAGCCGGTGCGTGGCGCGCCGCTTGTCCCGGCGCGACTTGGAGGTTTTCTTCTTCGGGACGGCCATCGGCGGGCGAGTATAGCCACTGCGGCAGGGCGCTTTGCCGAATCTTTACCGAGGCTTGGCGCGACCTTCGCCCCGGCTTGCCCGCCCGAAACCCGCCGCGGGCAACTCTGTCCTGGCAACGGACACGAAGGAGAAGGAGAGCCACGACATGTACAAGATCGCAGCAATCATCGGAGGCGTTCTCCTGCTGGCGGGCGTGGCGCTCGCCGGCACGGTGACGAGCCTCGGAACGACGACCACCACCCCCTCGATCTCGAGCCTGCCTGCGGTGTCGACGACGGCGGCGGCCGTGACGACGGCAGGACAGGACGACCGCGACCGCGAGAACGAGGCGCGGGGACGCGCCAACGAGCCGGGCGAGGACCTGCGCGGTCCGTGCGACGAGGCCGAGCACGCGAACGACCCGCGCTGCGTCGGTGCCGGCGCCGCAGGGACGACCACCGTCACGGCGCGCGACGACGACCGCGGCCACCACCAGCGCGGCCAGGACGACGACCGCGGCGATGACCACGGCGGGAACTCCGGCCCGGGTGGCGGTGGCGAGTCCGGCCACGGCGGCCACGGCGGCGACGACTGATCCCCTCCTCGCGACAGGACGAGGCGGCCCCGCT
>JBEVNN010000145.1:0-3546 GCA_040508095.1 Gaiellaceae bacterium | reverse complement strand
TGTGGTTCCTCCACTTCTGGTTGGAGAGTGGAGGTTTGAGCCAGGCCCACGGCCGCGAGAGTCACCAGGCCTCGCTCAAACTTCCACCCTCCGGCGGGTTGGTGTGTGGTCTGGTTCGGCCTACCTCCTCAGGCCGAGCTCCTGGATGAGGGCGCGGTAGCCCTCGAGGTTGCGCTTCTGCAGGTACTGCAGCAGCCTGCGCCGGCGGCCGACGAGCTTCAGCAGTCCGCGGCGCGAGTAGTGGTCCTTCGGGTGGGTGCGCAGGTGCTCGGTGAGCTCGTTGATCCGCGCGGTGAGCAACGCGATCTGCACCTCGGCCGAGCCGGTGTCCTCCTCGCTACGGCCGTGCTTCCCGACAATCTCTTGCTTGGCTTCCTTGGTGAGGGTCAAACTGATCCTCCTTCAAACGCGTCTCCGCGATCCAAGCGCGCCGCGCGGAAGCACACGCGAACGGCCGAGACCGCGGTCTGGCCGGGAAGGGTAGCAACCACGCCGTTTCCGCGCCGCTCGCTGGCCCGCTCGCAGCCACGTGCACCCGGTGGCCACGACCCTCCTCCCCGCTGCGAGCGTAGCCGTGTTCGGCGCGCCGATGGTGACGGGAGCCGAAGGAAAGCGTCACGATCTCCCCACAGTGCAGGCGGCAGTCGCAGCAGGCCATCCGGCGACCGTCGAGGCCGGCGTCGAGATCCTTTCCGAGGGCGGGTCGGCCGCCGACGCGGCGGTTGCCGCTTCGCTCGCGTCGTGTGTGGCCGAAACCGTGATGACGGGCCTACTCGGCGGCGGGCACGCGCTCTACTTCGACGCGTCGTCTGGCCGGGCGCGGAACCTCGACTGCTTCGTCGCCGTGCCGGGCCTCGGCAGGGAGCCGCCGCGCGACGCCGAGCTCGTGGAGCTCCAGGTGCCGTTCGGCGCCGAGCTGGTGCACTACGCGGTCGGCCCTGCCTCCTGCGGCGTTCCCGGCCTTCCCGCGGGGCTCGGCTTGCTGCACCGCGAGCACGGCCGGCTGCCGTGGGCACGGCTGGTCGAGCCCGCCCTCCGGCTCGCGCGTGACGGCGTCGAGTTTCCCCCGGCGCACGCGGCCTGCCTGGCCATGCTCGCCCCCGTGATGACCATGGACACCGGTGCGCGCATCTACTCGCCCGGCGGTCGTTTGCTGCAGGCGGGCGAGCGGCTCTTGCAGCCCGGGTTGGGGCCGGCGCTCGAGGCGTTGGCCGAAGAAGGGCCGCGGAGCGCGTACGACGGAACTCTCGCGGACGCATTGCTCGCGCTGATGGAAGACCGCGGCGGGCTCGTCACACGCGACGACCTGCGGGCCTACGAGGCGCAATGGAGGGAGCCGGTGGAGTACGCGTTCGCGGGCACGCATATCCTGACGCGCGCCGGGCTTGCGCCGGTCGGCGACACGCTCGTGCGGCTCCCGACACTCCGCGGGCTCTCGCCGGCCCGGCGCGCGGTCATGCTCACCCGAACTCTCGTCAGCCCTGAGCGCGAGGGCGACACCACGAACCTCGCGATCGTCGACGCCGAGGGGAACGCCTGTGTCGTCACCTCGAGCCTCGGCCTCGGCTCGGGCGATTTCGTGCCGGGCCTCGACCTCCAGCTGAACAGCATGCTCGGGGAGTCCGACCTGATTCGCGGCCCGCTCGAGCCGGGCGAGCGAATGGCGAGCATGATGTCCCCGCTGGTTGCGCTGGACGGAAACGGCCCCGCGCTCGCCGCTGGGGCGGCCGGCGGCACGCGCCTACGCGGCGCGCTCGTTCAGGTCGTTGCCGGGATCCTGGACGAGGGGCTCGCTCCCGACGAAGCGGTCTCGCGGCCGCGGCTTCACCCGGTCGACGGTCTGGTCAACCTCGAGCCGGGGCTCGGCGAAGAGGTCGTGCAGGCGCTGGAGCAGCTAGGGGTCGAGGTCCGCGAGTGGCCGGAGCGACACCACTACTTCGGCGGCGTCAGCGTCGTTACGCGAAGCGGCGCGGCCGGGGATCCACGCCGAAGCGGTTCTGCGTCGATCCTTCCCCCGCGCTGAACGGCGACCAGCCCAGGTACCCGCACTCCGGGCATCCGGGATTCGCGGCTGCGGTCCCGCGGCTCATCGGCTTGGTGTACGGGCTCCCGCAGTCGAGACAGCGCACTCGCGCGAACGCGTTCACCAGCCGGTTTTCGTATCCCTCGTAGAGCTCCATGCCCAGAAGAGTCCCGAAGGTGGCGAAACTTGCGCTTAGCTGCTTTTTTCCTCGTCGACCCGCTTGAGCGCGGCCAACGCGATCCAGCCGACGCCGCCGCACTGCGGGCAGGTGTCGGCCTCCCGTAGGCCAAGCGGAAGCGGGTAGACGGTGCCGCAATCGAGGCAGCGCACCAGCTGGCGGTCGTCCCGGTCTTTCGGTCGCTCCACTCGAACATGGATGCGCTCGCGACACTCGACTTGCGGGCTCAGACCGGGGGCTGCGCCCGTCGCGTGGCCTCCACGTCGCGAGCGATCTGCGCCACCAGCTCGTCCTCGCTCTCGAACGCGAGCTCGTCCCGCAGGCGCTCCCAGAGCTGCAGCCGCAGCTTCCGGCCGTAGAGATCGCCGTCGAAGTCGAGCAGGAACGCCTCGATCCGCCGCTCGCCGCCGCCGTAGTGCGGGTTCGTGCCGATCGAGATCGCGGCTCGGGTCCCGTCGGCCGCGCCGGCGTAGATGCCGTACCCAGGCACGAGCAGCCCGGGCTCGGGGCGCAGGTTCGCCGTGGGGAAGCCGAGCGTGCCGCCTCGCGCGTCGCCCGCCACGACCGTCCCCTCGATCTCGGCGGGCCGGCCGAGTAGGCGCGCCGCTCGCTCGACCTCGCCTGCGCGAAGCAGGTCCCGGATGCGCGTCGATGACACGCCCTCCACCAGCGGCACCGCGCGGACGTCGAGGTCGAGCCGTCGCAGGAGCTCGAGGTCGCCGGACCGTCCTCGGCCGAAGCGGAAGTTCGCCCCCGCCACGACGACGTCGGTGCCGATCGGGAGCAGCACTCGCTCGACGAACTCCTCCGGCCCGAGCTGCGCGAGCTCGAGGTCGAACTCGACCATCAGCGCCTCGTCGATCCCGGCCTCGGCGAGGAGCTCGAGGCGCCGTTCGAGCGACGTCAGCAGCTCGACGCCGTAGCCCAGAGCAACGCGAGGGTGCGGGTCGAAGGTGACCACGGTCGGCGCCTGGCCGGCCGCAACCGCAGCGTCGAGTACCCGCCGGTGGCCGCGGTGCACCCCGTCGAAGGTGCCTAGCGCCACCGCTCGGGGCCGCGCGTCGAGCTCGCCTGGGCTGCGAACGACCTTCACGCCTCGGGAGCCGCCGCGCCCGCAGGTCCGAGCCGAGCCAACGCCTCGTCCGCCGGGATCAGCCGCTCAGGATCGGCCTCCTCCACCCGGAACGGGCCGACCTCGGTTCGCCGCAACGACGCACAGTGGCCGCCTAGCGCCGTGGCGATCGAGCGCACGTAGGTTCCCGAACTGACGCGCAGGTCGAGCCGCGCAACTCCTTGGCTGTAGGAGATGACGTCGAGCGCGTCGACCCGCGACCTCCGCAACGGC
>JBEVNN010000099.1:0-4062 GCA_040508095.1 Gaiellaceae bacterium | reverse complement strand
GCGAAGATCTGGCCGTCGCCCTGGCCGTAGTGCCGCGAGAACGCGATCAGGGCCAGGTTGGCGCCGTTGAGCATGATCTCCAGCGAGAGCAGGACGATCAGCGGGCTGCGGCGGATGAGCACCCCGAGCGCTCCCGTGCAGAACAGGAACGCCGCGACGCAGAGGTACCAGGTGACGTCCGGGCCCTTCACCGTTGCGTCTCCGCC
Source organism: Gaiellaceae bacterium (assembly GCA_040508095.1). Taxonomy (GTDB): domain Bacteria; phylum Actinomycetota; class Thermoleophilia; order Gaiellales; family Gaiellaceae; genus AC-32. Next base: position 3,856 of record JBEVNN010000099.1, on the reverse strand, counting down.
GGGGGTGTGTCGCGCGAGTGGCTGCCGAGGATCACGCCGCCGACCGCTGCGACCAGCAGCACGATCGACGTGATCTCGAACGTGAGCAGCTGGTCGGTCAGGAACAGTCGCCCGATCTCGTACGGCCGCCCGAAGGAGGACTCGATGTCGGCCGAGTTCGAGAGGCGCCCGCCCGTCTTCAGCCCGATCACGACGACCACTTCGACGAAGATCGCGGCCGCGGCCGCGACGGCGCCGACCGTCTGCCAGCTCGGGCCGCCGTGCCAGGGGGCGTCGGCTCGACCGCCGAGGTAGGCGATCACGAACAGGAACATCACCATCACCGCGCCGGCGTAGACGAGCACCTGCGCCGCAGCCACGAACTCGGCCGAGAGCAGCAGGTACATCACTGCGAGCGAGGCCAGGTTCCCGATCAGCGACAGCGCCGAGTAGAACGGGTTCGAGAACGAGACCACCGCGACCCCGGTGCCGAGGCACGTGAAGGCCGCGGCGACCCAGACCATCCAGACCAGCACGTTCGCGGCGGAGGCGACGATCACGAGTGGGTCTTGTAGTAGGGGATCGGCGTGTCGAAGATCTCCGGGTCGGCGACCGGGACCTGCTTGATCGGCTCCGCGAGGAGCATGTCCTTCGTGTAGATCAGGTCGTCGCGGGAGTACTCCGAGATCTCGAACTCGTTGCCGAGCGTGATCGCATCGAACGGGCAGGCGAGCTCGCAGTAGCCGCAGACGATGCAGCGGCTCATGTTGATCTCGTAGATCCGCGCGTAGCGCTCGCCGGCCGAGACGCGGTTGTCGGGCGTGTTCTCCGCGGCGACGACGCGGATGCAGTCGGCCGGGCAGGCGGCCGCGCAGAGCGAGCAGCCGATGCACTTCTCGAGCCCGTTCTGGTGGAGGTGCAGCCGGTGCCGGCCGCGGAAGCGCGGGTAGAGCGGCCGCTTGTACTCCGGGTACTGCTGCGTGATCGGCTTCTTGAAGATCTGCTTGAACGTGACCGCGAAGCCCTTGACGCTCTCGATGGGGTTCGGGTTCAGGCGGGCCATCAGAACGCCACCACGAGGGCCGCGGTCACGAGCGCATTGATCGTCGCCACCGGCAGCAGCACCTTCCAGCCGAAGCGCATCAGCTGGTCGTAGCGGAGGCGCGGCAGCGTCGCCCGCAACCAGAGGAAGAAAAAGATGATGATCAGCAGCTTGATCAGGAACCAGAGCGGCCCGAGCGGAGCCCAGGGCCCGTACCAGCCGCCGAAGAAGAGCGTCACGGCCAGGGCCGAGAGCGTGATCATGTTGACGTACTCGCCCATCTGGAAAAGGCCGAAGCGCATGCCGCTGTACTCGGTGTGGTAGCCCGCGACGAGCTCGGTGTCGGCCTCGGGGAGGTCGAACGGCGGACGGTTCGTCTCGGCGACGCCCGCGATGAAGAAGACCAGCAGGCCGACCACCTGCGGGGCCGCGAACCAGATCGTGTCGTTCTGCTTCTCCACGATGCTGACCAGGTTGAGCGACTGACCCATGATCACGACTCCGAGCACGGCGAACGTGAGTGAGACCTCGTACGAGACCATCTGTGCGCAGGTGCGCATCGAGCCGAGCAGCGAGTACTTCGAGTGGGACGACCAGCCGCCGACGATGAAGCCGTAGATCCCCAGCGAGCTCAGCGCGAAGATCAGGATCAGGCCGATCGAGACGGGCGCGACGACGCCGTTCACCTGGTACCCGGCGATGTCCCAGCCCGGGCCGAACGGGATCACGCTGAACGCGGCGAGCGCCGTGAACGCCGAGAGCACCGGCGCCGCGATGTAGAGAGCGTCGACCGCGCTCTCCGGGTAGAACGCCTCCTTGCGGATCAGCTTGACGAGGTCGGCGATCGGCTGCAGCAGGCCGAAGGGACCCGCGCGGTTCGGCCCGTAGCGCAGCTGCATCCGGCCGAGGACCTTCCGCTCGACCCACGTCATGTACGCGAACGTGAGCAGCAGCAGGTTGATGATCAGGAAGGCCTCGATGAGCGAGATCCACCAGGGGCTGGTCACTTCGCCACCTCGACCCGACCGCCGAGGTCGCCTGCATGCTCGGAGGCGATCCGGACGATCCCCGCGCGCAGGCTCCTGCTGACGCGGGCGCGGAGCTGTAGCGACGTGCCGTTATGGGACACGGTCACGAGCTCGCCGTTTCCGATCTTGCGCCGCTTGGCGTCCTGTTCGGAGAGCTCGACCTCGGGCTCCGGGCGCTGGAACTGAAGCTCCGGTACGCGCTCGACCGCCGGTCCCGAGAACAGCGGCTTGTAGCGCACGAGCATCAGGCCCTTGCCCTTCGGCGCACGCGGCTCTTCCGGCAGCTCCGGCGCGGGCGCCTCGCTGCGGGTGCGCAGCTCCGCGTGCTCGCCGACCTCGCCGAACGGAAGGCCGTCGTAGATGCGGTCCGAGAGCTCGGCGAAAACCGCCGACGGGAAGGGCGCCACCTCGACGTCGAAGCGCTCCGCCAGCCGCGAGATCCACGCGAGCTCGTCGGGCGCGGGCGGGATCGCGGCGCGACGCAGGCGCTGGAGGCGGCCCTCGAGGTTCACGTACGTGCCGTCGCGCTCGAGGTAGCTCGTGCCCGGCAGGACGAGGTCGGCCCAGCCGACTGCGAGGACGTGGAACATCGAGGTCACCAGCACCCGCTCGGAGCGCTCGGCCAGCACGCGCACGTTCGGGTCGGCGGCGGCCTCGTCGCCGGAGACGACCAGCAGGCCGATCGGGACGGGCGCCTCGCTCTCGCCGTCGTCCGCGGCCGCCCAGGCGTCTGCGACGCCGCGGCCGTTCGCCGTGCGCGGGAGGTGGAAGGCGCCGCTACCCGGTCGGTCTGCGAAGCCGAGCTCCCGCGCCAGGGCCGCAAGGTGGGCGCCCCCTGCGCCTTCCTCGCTCGACCAGACGAGGATCGCGCGCTCGCTCTCGCGCAGCCGCTTGCCCAGCTCGTCGTCCTTCCCGGCGAGGCTGCGGCAGGCCTCGAGGGCGTCGCCGCACTCGTGCACCTCGGCACCCGCGCGCCGCGCGGCTTTCAGCCAGAGGTCGACGATGGGCGCGCGCTCCGGCACCGGCTCGTCGCCCAGCACGACGACGAGCTCCGCATCCCGGATTGCCGAGAGCGGGAGGCGGAAGGCGTCGAGCGCCGCGCTTGTTTCCTCCGGCAGCACCGCCGTGTGCGCGCCGAGCCCGCCGCGCAGGAGCTTCCCGAGCGCGTAGGCCTGCTCGACCGTCTCGGAGCCCGAGAGCGCGGTGACGATCCGTCCCTCGGCGTCGCGCAGCAGTCGCTCGGCCTCGTCGAGCGCGTCGTCCCACGACAGCTCCTCGAGCCCGCGCCGGCGCACCCGCCGCAACGGGTCGGCGATACGGTCGGGCGCGTAGAGGTGCGTGTAGCCGAAGCGGCCCTTGTCGCAGAGCCAGCCCTCGTCTACCTCGGGGTGGTTGCGCGAGAGGACGCGCTTGATCTTGCCCTCGCGCGTGGTCGCGGCGATGTTGCAGCCCACCGGGCAGAGGCCGCAGACGCTCGGCACGTTCTGGATCTCCCACGGCCGCCCCTCGAAGCGGTACTGCGTGGAGGTGAGCGCGCCGACCGGGCAGAGCTCGAGCACGTTCCCGGAGAACGGCGCCCGGTAGGGCCGGTCGTCGAAGGTCGCGATGACCGACGACGCGCCGCGGTTCTGCGCCACGAGCTGGCAGTCCTCGGAAACGCTCTCCGAGAAGCGCGTGCACCGGTAGCAGAGGATGCAGCGCTCGCGGTCGAGCGCGATCGTCGGCGAGATCGGGATCGGCTTCTCGAGCGTCCGCTTGTCGAACTCCATCCGCGTCGCGCCGGGGCCCCAGCGGAAGGTCAGGTCCT
>JBEVNN010000091.1:0-7748 GCA_040508095.1 Gaiellaceae bacterium | reverse complement strand
GCGCCCGCTGCGGATCGTCGGCTACGCGAGCGCGATCACGCTTGCGGTCGCCGCGGCGGTGCTTTCCGCACCGCTGGCGGTGCTCGTGCCGGCGTTCGTGCTCGCGGGCGGGATCTCGATGGCCTGGAACGGGCTCTCATTTACGGCGGCTGCCGAGATCGCCGGCCGAACCCGCAGCGGGGCGGCGCTCGGAATGCAGCAGAGCGCACTCGCGGCTGCGGGAGCGCTCGTGCCGCCGGCCTTCGCGGCCGTGGTCGCGGCGAGCTCCTGGCGGCTCGGCTTCGCGGCCGCGGCGGCGTTCCCGCTCGCCGGGGTGGCGTTGCTGCGGCCGCTGCGGTCGTAGGGTTTGGCGGTGCGCGTCCTCCAGCGGCTCGACGAGCTCTACGCGATCGGCGGCGGCACGCGCCTCGCGTACTCCCCCGAGGAGGACGCGGCGCACGAGCTCGCTGCCGGGTGGATGCGGGACGCTGGGCTCGAGGTGGCGCAGGACGAGGTCGGCAACCTGTTCGGCCGCCGGGGTGCGGTGCAAGTCTGGAGCGGCTCACATCTCGACACCGTTCCGAACGGCGGCAAGTTCGACGGGGCGCTCGGCGTGGTCGCGGCGATCGAGGCAGCGGATCGGCTGCGCGACGCGCCGCTGGCCGTGGTCGCGTTCCGGGCCGAGGAGTCGGGGCCGATGGGCAGCCGGCGATTGACGGAGTTTCCCGAAGCGTTCGTCGAGGTGCACATCGAGCAGGGGCCGACGCTGGAGCGGCTCGACGAGCCGCTTGGGGTCGTGACGGCGATCGCCGGCCAGGCGCGCGGGAGCGTGACGTTCGAGGGCCGGGCCGCCCACGCCGGCACGACGCCGATGGACGAGCGGGCCGATGCCCTGGTCGAAGCGGCGGCGTTCGTCCTGCGGGTTCGAGACGCTGCGCAGGGCGGGGCGCGGGCGACCGTCGGGGCGCTCGAGGTAGAGCCCGGCGCGATGAACGTCGTGCCGGCGAAGGTCACGGCCGCCGTCGATGCCCGGGCGGCAACCGCGGAGCAGCTCGACGCGCTCATCGAGGCGATCGGCTTCGAGCCGGCGTGGCGGCAGGACCCGATCGCGATGAACGGGCCTCCGCTCGAAGCCCTTCGGACGGTGTTGCCCGATGCGCCCGAGCTCGTCTCGGGAGCCGGGCACGACGCGATGGTGCTCGCGGCCGCGGGCGTTCCGACGGCGATGTTGTTCGTCAGGAGCCTGAACGGCGGCGTCAGCCATTCACCGGAGGAGCTGTCGTCCGAAGGGGACGTGGAGCTCGGGGTCGAGGCGCTGACGGCGGTACTCGGCCGGCTCGTCGCGGCTGTGAACGGATAGCGACGTCTCCGGCGCTTTCGCGTTACAGACACGCGTGGGGTTGGCGGGTACGCTCGACCGCGGGTGGCGGGTGGAACCTCTCTTCCCCACCCAGGGAGGGGAATGAATCTAGAGACGGGCTACGTCTCGATGATTCGCATCGGCTGCGCCCCTTCCCAGAGGGCCTTGCGGCCGAGCTCGGGGAGTTGCTCGACTCCGTCCGTCACGGTCGCAAAGTGGTTTCCGGCGAGCGGTCCCGCCTTGCTCGCGAACGCGGTCGGGCCGTACGGGAACAGGATCTCCGTCTCGCTGACCCCGCCGGGATAGAACAGCAGCTGCCCGGGCGCGGGATAGCACATCGCGTTCTCGGGGCCGAAGCCGACGTCCATCTCGCCGAACGGAATCCAGCACGACTCCCCGCTCCAGCGCGCGTGGATAATCCGGCTCTCCAGCGGCAGCAGCCGCCGGAACGCCGCCACGGTTGCAGGGGCGGCCTCTTCTTCGAGGCGCCCGGCGAAGCGGAAGTCTCCCGAGACGATCTCGAGCACGACGCGAACCTACTTGATCTGCGCGCCGGCACGAATCCAGGCGCCGAGCGCTTCCCGCTCTGCATCCTTCATCCCCGTCGCGTTCCCGAGCGGCATGGTCTTCGATTCGACCGCGACACGCTCAATCGCGTCCGCCTGCGCATGCATCTCCTCCGCCGTGTCGAGCTTGATCCCGAGCGGCGCGGCGGCGACGAGCCTCGGTTGCTCGGAGTGACATGGCACACACCGCTGCTGCACGATCGCCCGCGCCCGCGCGACCGGGACGCTTCCGCTACCGGAAGTCGCCGCGCCCGACTCGTCGGACGGCCGAATCGCGACCGCCACCGCCGCGATCCCGAGTGCCGCGGTCACGGGGATCCACCAGACCGTCCGCCCCGCGTGCCGCAGGTTGAAGAAGTGCCTGATCCAGGCGCCGATCACCATCAGTGCGACGAGCACGATCCACGCGTAGCTGTGGCCGTACGCGCTCGGAAAGTGGTTGCTCAGCATCGCGAAGACGACCGGCAGGGTCAGGTAGTTGTTGTGCACCGACCGCCGCTTGGCCTCCAGAGCGGGGGCAGGATCGGGCTCGCGGTGCTCCTCCTTCGCCCGGATCAGCTCGCGGTGAGCCGGGATGATCACGAAGAAGACGTTCGCGACCATGATCGTCCCGAGCATCCCCCCGACCTGGACGTACGCGGCGCGCGGCGAGAACAGCTCCGAGCAGCCCCACGCGGCGAGCGTCGTCAGCGCCAGCACCGCGGCGGCGAGCTCGAGCTCAGCGCCGACTCGCCGGCAGAGCTGGTCGTAGACGACCCACGCCACGACGAGGAGCGCCATGCTGACCACGATCGCCCAGCCCGTCCCGAGCGGCCCGCCGGGCGCGACGAGGTACGTGTCGGCATTGAAGTAGTAGAGGACGACGAGCAGCGCAAAGCCGGAGAGCCACGTCGTGTACGCCTCCCACTTGAACCAGTGCAGGACCTCGGGCAGCCGCGGGGGCGCCGGCATGTACTTCTCGACCCGGTAGAAGCCGCCGCCGTGGATCTCCCACGACTCGTTGTCGCGGAGGTGGTTGTCCAGCGCGACGAAGTAGAAAGAGGTCCCGATCCAGACGATCCCCGCCATCACGTGCAGCCAGCGGGCGAGGAACTGGAGCCACTCGTTTACGTAAGGGTCCACTAGCCGCGCTCCCAGCGGTCGCGAGCGATTGCGACGAGCTCCGATAGCGCCGTCTCGAGCTCCTCCTCCCGCGGCCGTTCGAGGCGCTCGCGGAGGATCTCCAGGATCTCCGCCTTCGGCCGGCGGTTCACGAACACGACGAAGCGAAACCCGAACCTCTCCTCGTAGACCTCGTTCAGGCGAGCGAGCTCCGCTGCAACCGCAGGCTCGGCCTCCGCACCCTGCTCCGCGGCCGACCGCGCCGACAGCCCCCCGGCGCCGATCGCCGGATGGGCATTCAGCGCCCCGAGCTTGTCGGCCTCGTCGAGCTCGCCGATCACCTCGGGTGCCGCCTCGAGCGGATCCTCGCGCTCAGCCAGCAGCTCGACGAACCGCGTCCGGCCCTCGAACAGCTCGGCGAGCTGCTCGACGCTCAGCTGCCGCGGTAGGTCGCGCATCCGAAGGACGACACGAGCAGTGGCACGTGGTGGTGACCGTCCTCGAGCTCGAGCTCCAGCTCGACCCGGCGGAAGTACGGCGAGGGCGGCTCGAAGGCGAGGCGGTAGCGGCCGGGCTCCAGTTCCTCGGCGAGCCTCGCTCGCCCGTCACCGTCGGTCTCCGCGCTGGCGACGACGGCGTCGCCCCGCCGCAGCTCTACTCGCACGCCGCTCCCCGGCTTGCCGCGCTCGGTGTCGAGAACGTGCGTGGAGAGCGAGACTGCCACTGCGCGCGAACTCTACGACTCGTCCAGGCCGTGCCGAAGCCACGCAAGCGCCTCGATTCCCTGCCCGCGCTGAAACTCGCGCAGCGTCGAGAGGCCCGGCGGAGGCGGCAGCGTTGATCGGTGCACGAAGAAGCCGGCCAGCGCCGCGACAACCGGCATGACGGCGTCCGACGGCGCGTCTCGCCCGAAGCGGTGCGTTTCGAACACCTCCCACGGCGGCGGCCCACCTTGCATCGCGACGCTCGGCAGAAGGAGGAGCAGGTCGAGCCACGCCGCGCCGACGCAGGCGTGCGGCCAGTCGACGAAGACGACGCGTTCGGCCGTGAGCAGGATGTTGTCGGCCCGGATGTCCCCGTGGACGAGCGTCCCGCCTGCAGCTGCGTCACCCCAGCGGGGCTCCAGCTCGGCGAGCTCGTCGATGTGTTCCGCCGCCCACGGGTCGATCCCCGAGGCGCCCTCGGCCGCGAGCATGCGCCAGCCGTGCAGGAGCTCGTCGAACGCCTCTCTGGCAGGCGGCAGCTCGAGCGGCGGCGGTGTCAGCGCTTCGGCGAGGTCGGTGAGGGCATCGAGGACCCGGGCGAGCTCGTCCCCGCGCCACGGCAGCTCCGGCTCGTGGCCGTCCACGTCCTCGAAGACGAGCGCGACCCAACCCTGGTGCTCGACCGAGAAGAAAAACCGTGGCGCCGGCGTTTCCGGAGGGAGCGCCGCAGCGATCGCGATTTCCCGGCGGTGGAGCTCCGGCGAGTCCGGGTTCGGCTCCGGCCCCACGGCCTTCGCGAACACACGTCTGCCGTCCTCGAGCTCGAGTCTCGCCGCGAGGCCGGGCGAGAAGCCGCCGGGTTTCGTCACCGTCCGCGCGACCGGCGCCCCGAGCCGCTGTTCGATCGCCGCCCGGACCTCGCCCGGCAACCCCTCCCAGGCCAGCCGCTCGCCTCGCGCGGGCGGGAAAGCCACTACGCGAATCGAGCCGCGACGCGCCGGTGCTCGCGCGCGATCTCCTCCTCGTCGCCGCGCACGAGCCGTCCTTCTCGCACCACGTCGTCGCCGGCGATCACCAGGCGGTCGACTCGATGCGGGCCGCTGAAGACAAGCCCCGCCACTGGATCGTCGGCGCCTGCGAGCTCGAGGCCGTCGAGCCGCCACACCGCGAGGTCGGCGCACTTGCCGGGCTCCAGCGAGCCGATGTCGTCGCGCTTCAGCACCTGGGCGCCGCCGCGCGTGCCGAGCCGGAGCGCCTCGCGTGCGGTCAGCGCTTCCGGCCCGCCGCGACCGCGCGCGACGAGCAGGGCCTGCTTGACCTCCAGGAAGAGGTCGCCGCGCTCGTTTGAGGCCGACCCGTCGACACCGAGTCCGACGCGCACACCGGCGTCCAGCAGCTCGCGCACCGGCGCGACGCCCGCACCGAGCCGCAGGTTGGACGAAGGGCAATGCGCGACGCCGGTTCCGGTCTCGCCGAAGCGCGCCACGTCGGATTCGTCGAGGTGGACGCAGTGCGCGCACCAAACATCGCCGTCGAGCCATCCCAGCCGCTCGAGGTACTCCACCGGGCGGCAGCCGTAGAGCTCCTGGCAGTAGGCCTCCTCCTCCACCGTCTCGGCCAGGTGCGTATGCAGCGTCAGGTCGAGTCGGCGCGCGAGCTCGGCCGACTCACGCATCAGCTCACCGGTCACCGAGAACGGTGAGCACGGCGCCACGACTAGCTCGGGGTATCGCGAGGCAAGCCGCTCCGTCTCCTGCAGCACCGTCTCGGCCTCCTCGACGAGCGAGTCGGGCGGGAGGCCTCCATCGGACTCGCCAAGGTCCATCGAGCCGCGTGACGGCACCAGCCGCACGCCGAGCTCGCGCGCCGCTGTCATCTCGGCCTCGATCAGGTCGCCGGCGCCGCGCGGAAAAACGTAGTGGTGGTCGAAGACGGTCGTGCAACCCGACAAGGCGAGCTCGGTGAGACCCGTCCTCGCCGCGACGTGCTCGGCCTCCTCGTCGAGCCGGGCCCACACCGGGTAGAGGGCCTTGAGCCAACCGAAGAGGTTCGACTCCTGCGCCCGCGCTCGCGTGAGGGTCTGGTACAGGTGGTGGTGCGTGTTGATAAGCCCGGGCGTGACGATGGCACCGCCAAGATCGACGCGCTCGTCGGCATCGGGCTCGGCGCCGCCACCGGTCGCGGCCACGACTCCGTCCTCGACGAGCACCCAGCCGTCCTCGTGCTCGGTTCCCGCGTCGTCCATCACGACGACGTAGGCGCTGGCAAAGAGCCGCTTCACGCTCGCAGCGGCACCAGCTCGAAGCGGTCGACGTCGACCAGCCCCTGGTCGGTGAGCTTCAGGCTCGGGATCACCGAGAGCGCGAGGAAGGCCATCGTCTGGAACGGCGAGGGCAGCGTGCAGCCGAGCTTTGCCGCCGCGTCGATGCAGCCCCGGCTGGCCTCGACGACCTTTGCGAGCGGCGCGTCCGAGATGATTCCCGCGATCGGTAGCGTCAGCTCCGCACGCACGCCGCGGTCCTCGACGACGACCACGCCGCCGCCGATCTCCGTCAGCCGCCCGATCGCGCGGGCCATGTCCTGGTCGTCCATCCCGACGACGACGATGTTGTGCGCGTCGTGGGAGAAGGTCGAGGCCAGCGCGCCGGAGCGCAGGCCGAACCCGCGCACGAGCCCTACCGCGTGCCGGCCGGTGCCGAGGTGCCGCTCGACTACGGCGATCTTGGCGAGGTCCCGGGTCGAACTCGCGACCGCCTGCCCGTCGACGACCGTCGGCTCCTCGACGAGGCTCTGGGTCACGATCTGGTCGGGGATCACGCCGATCACGCGTGCCTTCCCGCCGTCCCACGGGATCGCGAAGTTGCTCGCGGCGACGTGGCGGATTCGGACGGTGTGCTTCACCCACTCCGGCACGTCGACGCGCTCGATCTTGCCGACCTCGCGGCCGCGCTTCAGCACCCTCTCCGGCACGAACGACTCCAGGTCGGGCAACAGCAGCAGGTCGGCCTGGTAGCCGGGCGCTATCGCGCCGAGGTGGTCGAGCCTGTGCCAGGTGGCCGGGTTGAGCGTCGCCATCGTGAGCGCGTCCTCGGCCGGGATTCCGGCCGCCACCGCGTCTCGCACCATCGTGTTGATGTGGCCGTCGCCGGCGATGTGCTCGGGCTCGCGGTCGTCGGTGCAGAACGCGATCCGCGCGGGACCGAACTCACTCGCGAGCGGGATCAGCGCCTGCAGGTTGCGTGCCGCCGAGGCCTCGCGGATCAGCAGCCACATTCCCGCCCGCAGCCGCTCGCGGCCCTCCTCGATCGTGAACGCCTCGTGGTCCGAGTAGATCCCGGCCGCCGCATAGGCGTTCAGGGCCTTGCCGACGACTCCGGGAGCGTGTCCGTCGACGTGTCGCGCGCCCGGGAGCGCGAGCTTCGCGAGCTCGTGCTGGTCGCCGGAAATGACGCCGGGGAAGTTCATCATCTCTGCGAGGCCGATCACACGGCGCCGGCGCAGCAGCCCCTCGAGGTCGCCGGGCGAGAACGGCCGCCGCGGTGACTCGAAGCGCGAGGCCGGCACGGACGACGAGGCCATGAAGTAGACGTCGAGCGGCAGGTCGCCGCAGACGTCGAGCAGCCAGTGCACCCCGTCCGTGCCGAGCACGTTCGCGATCTCGTGTGGGTCGACTACGACGGTGGTCGTGCCGAGCGGGAGCACGAGCTGCGCGAACTCGTCGACGAGCAGCTTCGTGGTCTCGAGGTGCATGTGCGCGTCCACGAAGCCGGGGACGACGTAGCGGTCGGCGGCGTCGAGCTCCTCGGTGCCCTCGTAGTCGCCGAGGCCCGCAACGTGGCCGTCGACGAGTGCGATGTCGGTCTCGAGCCACTCCCGCGTGAAGACGGAAAAGACCCGTCCGCCGCGGACCACGAGATCGGCCGGCTCGTCCCCGCGCGCCACGGCCAGCCGTCTTGCAAGGTCGGGCATGGGCCGACCTTATCCGCCGAAGTAGGGTTCGAACGTGGACGTTCTGACCCCTCGCTCGCTCGAGGAGGC
>JBEVNN010000267.1:0-11025 GCA_040508095.1 Gaiellaceae bacterium | reverse complement strand
ACCAGCGGAAGCGCGGGTCGATCGCCGCGCAGACGATGTCGACCACGAAGACGAGAGCCGCCGCCAGAACCGACGCGGCGACCAGCGCTCCTGCCATCAGTGGGGCGTTCCCGAAGGCCGTGATAACGACGGTGTTCCCCAAGCCGGGCAAACCGAAGACGGTCTCGACGAAGGCTCCAAAGCCGAGCGCGAAGGCGAAGTCGCGCGAGAGGAGCTTCGCGAACGCGAGGCCGTGACGCCCCCGTACCCCGCGCCGCGCCTTCGCCTGGTCACGTCCTTCCTCGAGCGCGCGGTGGTACTCGGTCTTCCCGTGGCGGAACGACGCCGCCAGCCAGCGGCCGTAGATCGCCGCAAAGTAGATGCCGAGCGCAATCGCGGGCAGCAGCAGCGACGACAGCCACGCCCTGAGGCCATGGCAGTCGTAAGCGGGAGTCGCGCGCAACGGGCAGTAGCCGCCGAAGCGGATCACGTGCCAGTCGGCACCGAGGTAGAACGCAAGGTACAGGCCGGTCCAGATCGGCAGCAGCGACACGAAGACCAGGCCGATCCCGCGGACGGCCGGTCTCACGCGCGGCGCTCGAATCGTCACGAAGGCGAGCAACGCCCCGAGCGAGACGGCGAAGACGCCCGTCACGAGCAGGAACGAAATCGTCACCCAGGACGCGTCCCACACAACTGAGCGGACGCTGGGTCCGACGTTTCCGGGCTGCAAGCCGGCAGACCGCCCGAGCGATCCTCGGGTCAAATCCCGGAGAAAGCCTCCGTAGCCGGGGTCGTGGCCGAGAGGCTCCTTCGGCACGACCCACGCGACGACGTAGGCGAGCGAGAAGAAAACGAACAGCACGCCCACCTGCCATGCGGTGCGCACGAGCGCGTAGCGCCGCAGCGTCATCGGACGGTTCTTGTCCTTGCGCCGCGCCCAGCTCAGAAAGCGCTGCGCCCAGCTCAGGAAGCGCCGTTCCTGCCCGGGATGAGCCGGCCCACGGTGTCGGTGGCGATGTAGCCGGCGAGCCTCGGGTTCTCCTGTAGCCGCCGCAGCGAGTACGCGTACCAGTCGCGGCCGAACGGCGTGTAGATGCGCAGCCGGTGGCCTCCGCGGACGAGCTCGTCGCCCACCGCCGGCCGCACACCGAGCAGCATCTGGAACTCGAACTCGTCGGGCGCGAGCCCTCGCGCGCTCGTCAGCCGCTGGCCCTGCTCGACCAGCCACTCGTCGTGCGTCGCGATCCCGACGTAGCACCCGGCGTCGAGCAGCTCCTCGAGGGCCTGCACGAAGCTCGCGCGGATCGAGTCGAAGTCGCGGTAGGCGATCTCCGCGCGCTCGAGGTAGATCCCCTTGCAGAGGCGCACGTTCGGGCGCTGCTGGGCGAGCTCGCGGATGTCTCGCAGCGTCCGCTTCAGCCGCGCCTGCAAGACGATGCCGACGTTCTCGTGGCCGGACTCGCGCAGCTCCTGGTACAGCCGCAGCGTGTCGTCCGTCGTCGACGAGTCCTCCATGTCGATGCGAACGAAGTTGCCGTGCTCGGCCGCGTGTTGGACAACGCTCTCGAGGTTCTCGCGGCAGAGCTCGTAGCCGAGCTTGAGGCCGAGGCCAGTCAGCTTCACGCTCACGTTCGACTCGAGGTGCCCGCGCTCGAAAGCGTCGATCGCGTCGCGGTAGGCCGTCCCGATCGCGCGCGCCTCGTCCGGGCCTGCGACCTCCTCGCCGAGGACATCGATCGTCGCCAGCTTCCCTTCGTCGTTCAGACGCCGGACGACACGCAACGCGTCGTCGAGGTCCTCGCCGGCGATGTACCGGCTCGAGATCCGCCGCACCACAGGCTTCGGCACGGCCGGCAGGAAACGGACGATCGCGGAGTCGACGAGCCCCATCGGCTGCGGGATTCTACGAGCGAGCGCTCTGCACGAGCGCCGTCACACGCCCGGCCTCGGCGACCACGTCGCCTGCCAGCGTGATCGCGCCGACCTCCTCGGCGGCATCGCCCGTCGCGCCGGCGCCGCCGACCGCCACGCGGTGCCGCCCGGCGAGGGAGCGAAGCTCGGTGCCGACGGCGTGCACGCGCTCGTCCGAGACCGCGCTCAGGACGACGAGGTCGGGCCGCAGCGAGTCCGCGGCCCTGGCGACGGTGTCGAGCGGCGTGTCGCTCCCGAGGTAGCCGATCCGCCAGCCGCGGGCCCGCAGCGCGAGCCCGAACGCGACCAGGCCGAGCTCGTGCTGCTCACCCGGGAGGCAGGCCAGCAGCGCGAGCGGTCCGAGACCGAGACCCCAGCCGCGCGCCAGGCCGAGCAGCCGACCTCGGAGGATGCTCGAGGCGAAGTGCTCCTGGGCGACCGACGCCTTCCCGCGCTCCCAGCGGTCGCCGAGCTCCCGCAGGTACGGCAGCACGACCTCGGCGAGGAAGGCGTCCAGCGTCGTCGTCGCCAGCAGCCGGTCGATCACCGCCTGCGCGGAGGGCTCGTCGAAGGCGTCGAGCGCAGCCGCGAGCTCCGACTGCGCCTCCGGCGGTGACACGACGGCCGTCTCGTTGGCGCCCTCGCCCACGGGCGAGCGCGAGACGAGCGCCGCGGCCTCGGCTGCAGCGAGCCCGCCGTCGATATGCAGCCGCATCAGCCGCACGCGCTCTAGGTCGTCCAGCGAGTAGAGACGCAGCCCGCCGCTCGACCGCGTCGGGCGCAGCAGGCCGTAGCGCCGCTCCCACGCCCGCAGCAGCTCCGGGCTCACGCCCGAGCGCTTGCTCAGCTCGCCGATCCGGAGCACGGTCTCGCCACTCACAGTGGCAACTATACAAGAGTTAGACACGAGTTTGACAAGTCGCTGACAGGACAGTAAAGTGCACCCGACTTGAACAAACTCTCTACAGGAGGTGGACAGATGTTCGGGAAGCGCGATCTACTCCCACTCGCACTGGTGCTCGTTGGCGGCCTCAACTGGGGTCTCGTTGCGATCGCGAAGTTCGACCTGGTGGCGTGGCTGTTCGGCCTCGACTTCGGCGAGACGAACGCCGCCAGCCGGATCGTCTACGGCCTTGTCGGCCTCTCGGCCGTCTACGGCCTCGGCTGGCTCGCCGCCGGCCGCCGTCAGGCAAGCCCTCGACCAACCCCTGCGTCCGCATCGCGCTGACGCCCACCCCGACCGAAAGGACGTCATGAAGAAGACTGCACTCCTGCTCGTGATCGTCGTCGCGGCGCTGGCCGCGGCCCCGCTCGGCTCGACCGCCGGGTCCGGAACCCGCGCAAGCGGCGACATCGTCGCGACCGCGACTTCGGCGGGTAAGTTCACGACGCTGACGAAGCTGCTCAAGCGCGCTGGCCTGGTCTCGGCGCTGAAGCAGCCCGGCCCCTACACGGTCTTCGCGCCGACCGACGCGGCCTTCAAGAAGGTGCCGAAGAAGACGCTGAAGGCGCTGCTCACGAACAAGGCGAAGCTGAAGGCCATCCTGCTCTACCACGTCGTCGCCGGCAAGGTCACCGCGGCCGACGTCGTGAAGCTGCGCTCGGCGAAGACGCTGAACGGCAAGAAGGTCCGCATCCGCGTCTCCGGCTCCAACGTCTTCGTGAACACCGCGAAGGTCGTGAAGGCCGACGTGATGGCGACGAATGGGGTCATCCATGTCGTCAACCGCGTGCTGATCCCCCCGGCGCGGTAGTGGCGGCGGCACCAACCGCATCGACGGCTCCTGTCGCGCGTCTGCGCGGCGGGAGCCTCCGCGGGCTCAACCGCTGGAACGCGACCCTCGGTGCGCTGGATCTCGCCAAGGGGTACAACGTCTTTGCGCTGAACATGGCCCTGCAGTACCGGCGCGTCGCTCGGTGGCGCGACTACGTCTACGGGGCACGCGTCTACATGCTCGGCCTCACGGCGAAGTCGGCCCTCGCGTGGCAGGTCTTCGCCAGGACGCTGCGGCCCGTCTGAGCTACGAGGATTTCTGCTCGCGCCGCTCGAACTCGAGCATCAGTCGGCGCAGGAGCGAGTTCAGCTGGCGCTTCTCGTCGGCGCTCAGCGCGGCGGCGACGAGCGCCTCGTTCTCGGCTCCGGACCGCAGCGCCTCCTCCCAGACCTTGTGGCCCGCGTCGGTCAGCTCCACGAGCACCCCGCGCCGGTCGTTCGGGTCGGGCAGCCGCTTCACGAGGCCCGCGTTTTCGAGCCGGTCGATCCGGTTGGTCATCGCACCGCTCGAGAGCTCCGCCCACGCCGCGAGCTGGCCGATCGAGCGCCGGTGCGGAGGATCCGTCAGCTCGAGCTGGTTCAGCGCCTTCCACTCACCGGAGTTGAGCCCGAACTTCACGAGCGTCTCGTCCAGCAGGCGGTGGAACCTGCGCCTGAGGCCGTTGATCCGGTCGACCATCCCCTCCACCTCGAGGTCGATCCCGGGGAACTGGTTCTCCTCGAGAAAGCGGTCGACGTGGTCGCGCTCTTCGGCCTCTTTAGCCATGATCGTGATTCTTGATCAAAAAAGTCTTGACGTCAAGATTCTCCATGTGTAGCATCTCCTTCGACGTAAAGATACTCGAAGTCGAGAGGAGCCGCCCAATGTTCGAGCACGAGATTCGCACAGAGGCCGCCAGAGAGCGGGCGGCTCACCTGAGCAGCGACTGGTCCCCGATCGCGCCGCGCCACCGCGTACGCCTGACGCTGGGCCGCTGGTTGATCGGGGCCGGTCGCCGGCTCGAGGGAGCTGGCTCAGCCTTCACGCATGAAGCCCTGGCGCGCCGCGCTCACTAAGGCATCACTGGGAGGCCGTGGCGGCTCTGCCGCCGCGGCCGTCTCGATCCGAGCGCTCTAGCCCTCGCGCATGAAGCCCTGGCGAGCCGCCGAAACTAGCGCCACGGCCTCCGGGAAGAGCACGCGCATGGCGTCGCGGAGGGCGATGGCCTGCTCGTCGGCGCCGCCGGTCGACTGAATTTGCTGCAAGGCCGCTGCCGTGAGCTCGACCGCGGTGTTGAGTGTCAGCGTCGCGAACTGCTCGCGCTGGGCTTCCTGTACCGACTCGGCCTGCTGCTCGGCGAACTCGCGCAGGCTGCGCATCAGATCCTCAGGATCACCGCCGAACGGGAAGCCGCTGCCCTCCATGGCCCCAGACTAGCTAAGGGGGAGTTTGTAGCCGCGCTCGACGTCGCGCGCCAGCTCGGACACCGAGTCGGCGGCTCCCTTCACCGCGGCGGCGACGGTGGGGCCGCCCTCCGCGCCGAGCTCGTCCAGCAGGGCCGGACGGGCGACGCGCGGCGCCTCGGGCTCGACGCCGGCCGCGTCCTCGGCGACCTCGCACAGCGCTGCGATCGAGACGGCATCGTGGACGAGCGAGCGATCCCTGACGGGCACGCCGGTCGCGTCCAGCACGAGCCACGCCTTCGATTCGCCGTCTCCGTAGGAGCAGACGTAGAGACGGATTCCGCTCAGCGGCTCGGTCGGGACGATCCCCGAGACCTCTTCACCGTCGGCGGCATGCCGTCCCGCCGCCTCCGCGATCCGCCGCAGGTCGCGATCCAGTTCCATCGCCCGAGCTTAGACGGCCGCACGGGCAAAGCCCGCACGGCCTCTCTGGTCGGCGCCGCCTAGTCGGCGCCTTAGACTCCCGCCGTGGCAGGGACGCGCACCGAGCTCGCCCGCGGCCTCTTCGCCCCGCTCGGCCCGACCTACGACCGCTACGCGAACGCGCTGTCGTTCGGCCAGGACCCGCGCTGGCGGCGCTTCCTGGTCTCCCGGCTGCCCGTCGACGCCGACGACGTGGTGCTCGACGTCGCCACCGGCACCGCGGCGGTCGCCCTCGAGCTCGTACGGCAGACCGGCTGCTCCGTCGTCGGGGTCGACCAGAGCCCGGAGATGCTCGACGAGGCGCGCCGCAGGCTGCTGCTCGCAGCCGAGACGAAGCGCGTGCGGCTCGTCGAGACTAGCGCGCAGGAGCTGCCCTTCGAGGACGGGTCGTTCGACGGCCTGACTGCCGCGTATCTGCTGCGCTACCTCGACGACCTGCCGACCGACCTCGGCGAGCTCGCCCGCGTCCTGCGGCCGGGCGCGACCGCAGCGCTGCTCGACTTCGGCGTCCCGCCCGGTCCACTCCCCCGCGCCGCCTGGAATCTCTGGGTCGACGTCGGCCTGCCCGTGCTCGGCCGCGCGATCTCGCCCGGCTGGCACGAGGTCGGCCGCTTCCTCGGCGGGAGCATCCGCGACTTCGACAGGCGCTGGCCGGTGCCGCGCCTGCTCACGGCCCTGCGCGAGGCGGGATTCGACGACGTGCGCGCGAGGCGACTGAGCCTCGGCGGCTGCACCGTTCTCTGGGGCCGGCGCGCGTGACGGAGGCGCGGGCGCGGCCGGCCTTCTACGCGCTCGCGCCGGGCGGCTGGCGGGACTACGTCACGCTGCTGCACCCGCCCTACACGGCCTGGCACCTGAGCTACGTCGTGATCGGCGCCTGTCTCGCGCCGACGCTGTACGAAGGGCGGCTGGCCGCGACCGCGGCCGCGTTCTTCCTCGCGCTCGGGATCTCGGCTCACGCAATCGACGAGCTCAAGGGCCGGCCGCTCCAGACGAAGATCCCCCGCCGGGTGCTGGTCGTCCTGAGCATCGTCCCGCTGGTGGGCGCGGTCGCGATCGGGATCGGCGGCGCGATCGCCTTCGACCCCTGGCTCCTGGTCTTCGTCGCTGTCGGGGCGGCGCTCGTGCCGGTCTACAACCTCGAGCTGTTCGGAGGCGCGATCCACAACGGCGCCGGGTTCGCGCTCGCCTGGGGCGCATTCCCGCTGCTGACCGGCTACTTCGCCTGCGCGGGAACGATCAGCTGGGAGGCGCTGCTCGCGGCCGCCTACGCAACGTTGATGAGCTACGCGCAGCGCGTGCTCTCGACGCCCGTGCGGCACCTGCGCCGGCGAGTCGTCGACGTCGAGGGGACGATCGAGCTGCGCGACGGCGGGAGCGAGCGCGTCACGCGCGAGACGCTGGCGGCCGCGCCCGAGCGTGCCCTGCAGACGCTGGCGGCGGCGAACGTCGCTCTGGCGGTTGCGCTGCTGGTGTTCCGCCTGGCGTAGCATGCCGCGCGTGCGCGCGGACGTCCTCGAGCTCGTGTTCGCAGCTGCGGTCGTTGTCGTGTTCGCATCCGCCGCGGCCGCCGTGGTGGGTCGCGCGTCGCGGCAGCTCCTCCTCACGCTGACCTCGCTTCTGGCCGTTGCCGCGGCGGTCGGGTGGGTCGTGTTCGCGCTCGACCCGTCGACCGAGCTCGCGGTCACGGCAGGCGGCCTCACCGTCTGCGCCGTCTTCGAGCTCGGGACGGTCGCGGTGCTGCGCCTCGTCGGCCGCGCGCAGGACGTGGATCGGCGGCTCGAGGAGACAGAGGCCCGCTTCGATGCCGCGATTGCGGCCGCCGCAGACTCCCGCTCCGCGGAGCTGGAGCGCACGCTGGCACGCGCTCGTGCCGACTCGCTGTCGAAGCTCGTCGTCGAGGAACGGCGGATCGCGGAGGAGCGGCGGACGGCGCTCGCCGAGCGCGAGTACCGCGCCGGCGCTGAGCTGAGCGAGGCCCTCGCGAAAGTGGAGCAGCGCGTCGCGCAGCGCCTGGGCGAGCTGAACGCCGACCTCGAACGGGCGGAACAGGCGCTCACCGCGCAGCTGAAGGCGTTCGGTGACCGGCAGAAGCGGTTGATGGCAGGAGCCGAGTCGCGCCTCGCGCTCGACACCCAGCGCCTCGATGCCGCCAGCGAGGCCCAGCGGGAGCGACTTGCCGAAATCGAGCAGCAACTCGCCGCCGCCGCCGACGAGCTCGCGGGCGAGGCGCGCGAGCAGCTCGAGGCGCACGAGCGCGAGCGCCGCCGCGCGCTCCAGGAGGTGGCAGAGCGGCTACGCCGACGCGAGGTCGAGCTGCGCGAGCGCGTCGCCGCTGAAGAAGCCGAGGCGATCCAGCGCATCCAGGCCGGCTTTGCAGACATCGAGCGGCGGCAGCTCGACCAGCTCAAGCGCGTCGTCGAACGCACCGCAGACAGCTTCTCGGAAGCGGTCTCGAAGCAGTTCGCGGAAGCGATCCGCCACTCCCGCGACGATGCGGCACAGAGGCTCTCCCGCGAGCTCGACCGGGCCGTGGCGCACTTCGCGAAGGAGGCGCAGGGCGTCCTCGCCGACCGGCTGGCCCAGGTCGCCGACGCGGGCGGCCAGCGCCTGGAGCGGAAGCTCTCGCAGATCGGGAGCAACCTCGAGCACGAGCGCGACGAGCTCGTGGCCGACCTCCAGCGCCGCATCGGCGACGCCGAGGTCGCGCTCAGGGCCCAGGTACAGGCGCTCGCCGCGGACGCCGACGCCGAGCGCACGGCGCTGAACGCACGGCTGCAGGACCTTCAGCGGCGCATCGACGAGGCGCTCAACGACGCGGGCGCGCGCCTCGCTCCCACGTTTCGGCGAAGCTGAAGCGCGGAACGGCAAACTTACGCAGGCAGGGTTCGTCTAGGACAGGACGAACTACCCACGCCGATGTCGCAGATCACAGAGACACCACGGGACGAGCAGGCGAAAGTCGAGAGCTGGCGCCTGCACGTGTTGATGGAGGCCGGGTTCCCGCTCCCGCTTGCGGAGAAGATCGCCCACAGCGACGCCGATCTGCATCACGCCGTCGACCTGATCCGCCAGGGCTGCTCGCCGGAAACGGCCGCGGAAATTCTCATTTAGCGACGGGAGCAGCCGTATCCTGGCCTCGTGAAGGTCGAGGCAACCGCGTACGGCGACCGCAAGGTCTACTCCGTCGGGGCGTTCAACCGCGGTGTCGCCTCCTGGCTCTCCCGCCTGCCGACGCTCTGGGTCGAGGGCGAGGTCACGGAGCTGCGGCGCTCGGAGCGCTGGGCGAGTGTCTTCTTCACGCTCAAGGACCCCGAGGACGGCTCGTGCCTCGGGGTCTCGATGCCGCGCGGGCAGTTCGACGGGCTCCGGCTCGACCTCGCGGACGGTGACCGGGTCCACGCCTACGGACGGGCGGAGCTCTTCGAGGCGAAGGGCGAGTTCCGACTCCGCGCGCTCTCACTGGAGCGCTTCGGGCTCGGTGACCACCTCGCCGCGCTCGAGCGGCTGAAGAAGAAGCTCGCCGCGGAGGGGCTGTTCGCCGCCGAGCGCAAGCGGCCGCTGCCGCTCCTGCCGCGGCGCATCGGGCTCGTGACCGGCAACGACGCCGCCGCGAAGCGCGACGTCCTGACCGTCGTCACGACACGCTTCCCCCCGGCAAACGTGCTCGTCGCCGAGACCTACGTGCAGGGGCCTCGCGCCGCGGGCGCCGTCGTGGAGGCGCTCGGCGCACTGTGCCGCGAGGGCGTCGACGTCGTCGTGATCGCGCGGGGCGGCGGGAGCTTCGAGGACCTGCTGCCGTTCAGCGACGAACGGCTCGTGCGCGCGATCGCCTCGTGCCCGGTTCCCGTCGTGAGCGCGGTAGGCCACGAGCAGGACACGCCGCTCTGCGACCTCGCCGCCGACGTGCGCGCCTCGACGCCGAGCGTCGCCGGGCGCCTGGTCGTCCCGGACCTCATACAGCTCCTGGAGCGGCTCGACCGCTCCCGCGCCGGCCTCGAACGTGGAGCCCGCCGCAGCCTGGACCGCGAGCGGCAGCGCCTCGACCGGGCGCACGAGCGCCTTCGCCGCGCGCCACGCCTGCTCGTCGAGCGAGGCCGAGCCAAGCTGGAGCAGACGGCGGGCCGACTGCGCACGCTCTCGCCGCAGGCGACGCTGGAGCGCGGCTACGCGATCGTGCGCGCGAAGGACGCCATCGTCCGCTCGGCCGGCGGGCTCGAGACCGGCGAGCGCGTCGAGGTCGAGCTGGCCGAGGGCGGCTTCGGCGCCCGCGTGGAGGAGACGCGATGACGTTCGAGGAGGCACAGAAGGAGCTCGAGCAGATCGTCCACCGCCTCGAGACCGGGGAGGCGCCGCTCGACGAGGCGCTCAAGCTGTGGGAGCGCGGTGAGGAGCTTTACCGCTTCTGCAAGGAGCGGCTCGATGCGGCCGAGGGCAAGATCGAGGAGCTTGCGAGCCGCGCCGAGGCCGCGAAGCCATAGAATCACCACACATGGCCGACGAAGCACCGGTCGAGCTCCTTCAGCGCGTCCCGCTCTTCGAGGACTTCGAGCGCGGCGACCTCCAACGGCTCTCGCGCTCGTTCAAGCAGCGCGTCTTCGACGCGGGCAGCACGGTCGCCGACGAGGGCCGGACCGGCGCGGGGTTCTTCGTGATCGAGACTGGCGAGGCAACGGTCTCGGTCCGCGGCACTGAGCACGGCAAGCTCGGCCCCGGTGACTACTTCGGCGAAATCGCCCTCATCGACGACGGCGCGAGGAGCGCCACAGTAACGGCCGACAGCGAGCTCCGCTGCTACGGCCTCACGTCCTGGGAATTCCGGCCGCTCGTCGAGGGCAACGCTTCGATCGCGTGGAA
The DNA here is from genome assembly GCA_040508095.1 of Gaiellaceae bacterium. Classification (GTDB taxonomy): domain Bacteria; phylum Actinomycetota; class Thermoleophilia; order Gaiellales; family Gaiellaceae; genus AC-32. The sequence goes on along the minus strand of JBEVNN010000267.1, from coordinate 635 downwards.
GCTCCTGGAGACCATGGCGAAGCGGCTGCGCGCCGCTCAGAGCTGACCGCGGCCGCGGTCACCGACGCCGCGCTGGTCGCGCGCTGCCGCACGGGCGACGACGCCGCCTGGCGCGAGCTCGTCGACCGCTTCTCGCGCTACGTCTACGCGATCGCCATCCAGGGGTTCCGGCTCTCGCAGCAGGAAGCCGAGGACGTCTTCCAGGAGGTGTTCGCGCGCGTCTACGAGCGGCTCGACTCGCTGCGCGAGGACGAGGCCGTGCGGCCGTGGATCGCGCAGCTCACGCGCCGGCTCTGCATCGACCGGCTCCGCGCAGGGGCGCGGGAGTCGGACGCAGACATCGACGAGCTGCCCGAGCTTCCGGCCGAGGACGACCTGACCGCACTCGAGGAGGCGTTCGACGTCCACGAGGCGATGGCGGCGCTGCCGGAGAGCTGCCAGCAGATCCTCGACCGCTTCTACGCGCGCGACGAGAGCTACCGCACCATCGGCGACACCCTTGGCCTGCCGGCCGGGACGATCGCGAGCCGCATCTCCCGCTGCCTGGACAAGCTGCGTGACTCGTTCGAGGGAAGAAATCCGCCCCCTTCTCCGTCAGGTGGACAAGTGACGTGATGCGCGAATACGACGAACAA
>JBEVNN010000056.1:0-3491 GCA_040508095.1 Gaiellaceae bacterium | reverse complement strand
ACCGGTCGTCCAGCCGAGCGATCTGCTCCCGCCTGGCCCACACCGCTACGGCGGACACACGCTCGTCTTCTGGCGCTACCTCGAGCAGGACGGCCCGCTCGACGCGTCCGCAGCCGGTCGGGGGCTTCGAACGCTCCACGACTCGCTCGCCGACTACGACGGTGAGCTGCCCCGTGCGGGACGCGCGGACGAGGTGCGAGCCATGCTCGAGCCCTTCGCGCCGTCCGACGACGTCGAGCTTCTCTGCGAGCTCGCCTCGCGCGAGCTCCCGGAGGGACAGGCGCTGCACGGGGACGTCCACCTCTTCAACTGCATCCAGACTCGCGCCGGGCCGATCTGGCACGACCTGGAGACGGCGTGCCGCGGGCCGCGTGAATACGACCTCGCGGCGCTCATGCTGAGCGACCGTTCGGGCGAGTCAGATCCGGAAGCCCGGCTCGCCCTCGCAGCGTACGGAGACTACGACGAGCAGCTCCTCGACCAGGCGCTCCCGGTGTACGCCGCCTGGGTCGCCGCCTCGTTCATGGTTGCAGTCGCCCGCCGCCCCGAGGCCGCGCCCGCCCTCGAACCCCAGCTGCAGTTCCTGCGACCCTTCGTTCCGTGAAGATCTTCGTCTGGCACGGCTACCTGCTCAGCGGCACGGGCTCGAACATCTACGCACGTTCGCTCGCGCGCGAGTGGAGCCATGAGGGGCACGACGTCACCGTCTTCTCACAGGAGGCGCAGCCGGAGCACTTCGACCTCGGGTCGGCCGCGACCGTGCGCCCGGACGTCGGCGGGCTGCTGCCGACCTTCGTGCTCGATCGCTACGACGGCTACCGCGTCGAGCTCGTGCAGGACTGTGCGCCTGAGGAGCTCTCGGCCTGGGTCGAGGCGAACGCGGCGGCGATGCGGGCGCGCCTCCCTGCCGACCTCGTCTTCGTCAACCACGTGATCCTCGGCGGGCCCGTCGGCGCCGCGACCGGCGCGCCGTACGTCGTGAAGGCGCACGGGTCGGAGCTCGAGTACTCGATGCGCGGCAACGCCCGGCTCTCGGGCTGGGGCGCCGAGGCCCTCAAGGGAGCGGGCGCGGTGATCGCCGGGTCCGACCACATCCGCAAGGTGCTCGAGGAGGTATGCGGGCACGTCGACCGCGTGCACGAGATCCCACCCGGCGTCGACGTCGAGCTCTGGCGCCCTCAGCCGAGAGAGGAAGCGCTGGCGGCGTTGGTGGAGGAAGCACGGCACGATCCGCCCAACCCGGGCAACGCGGAGGAACGGCTCCCCGACGAGGGCAACGCCGACCGGCTGGCCGCGTTCCTCGCGGGCGATCGGCCGACGATCGTCTACTTCGGCAAGCTGATCTACAACAAGGGCGTTCAGGTTCTCCTGGAGGCGCTGAAGGAGGTCGACGCGCGCGCGGTGATCGTCGGCTTCGGCGACTACCGCGAAACGCTCGAGCAGCAGGCCGAAGGGCTGCCTATCCTCTTCACCGGCCCGCTCGAGCACCGTCATCTCGTCCACCTGCTCGCGCTCGCCGACGTGGCGGTCGTTCCCTCGATCTTCCCCGAGGCGTTCGGGATGGTTGCGGCTGAAGCAGCTGCAGCCGGGTGCCCGCCCGTGGTCGCGAACCACTCGGGGCTCGCTGAGATCGCGCGAGGGCTCGACGAGGCCTACCCGCCGGCGCTTCGGCACCTGGCGAGCTTTCCCAAGGGCGACCAGGCCACTCTCGCGCGGCGCCTGAACGAGATTCTCGCGCTGCCGGAGAGCGACCGGTCGGCCCTTCGCACGGCTGCGCGGAACGCTGCAGTCGAGCGCTGGAGCTGGACGAACGTGGCGCGGCGGATCCTCGCCGCGGTCGAGGGATAGCCCGCCCCCGCCACCCCGCGTTAAGCCCTTCGCGAGCACGGTTGACGGCATGTCACGTCGGCCGCCCCTGGGGTGTCACCTCCATAGACACCTATGAAGGAGACCCCAGCCATGTCAGCAGCGTCTTATCCGAAAGCCGTATCCACCCCCCCATCCCCGGACGCGACGTCCCTGTCGTCGAGGCGGGGCGTGGCGATCCTGATCCTGCTCTGCCTCGTCCAGTTCATGGACGTCCTCGACGCCTCGATCCTCAACATCGCCCTCCCGTCGATCAAGCGCGACCTCGGTTTCACCCAGGAGAGCCTGCAGTGGGTCGTCAACGGGTACATCCTCACCTACGGCGGCTTCCTGCTCCTGGGAGGCCGGGTAGCCGACCTGCTCGGTCGCCGCCGGATCCTCGTTGCCGGTCTCGTCGTCTTCGCGACCGCCTCCCTGGTCGGCGGCCTGGCTCACAGCGAGTCGCTGCTCATCGGCGCCCGCTTCGTGCAGGGAATGGGTGCGGCGATGCTCTCGCCGGCAGCCCTGTCGTCGCTGACGACGATCTTCCGCTCGGGCCGCGAGCGGAACACCGCCCTCGGCGCCTGGGCCGCCGTCTCGGGCCTCGGCGGTGCCGCCGGCGTGCTCTTCGGCGGTTTTCTGACCGAAGGGCCGGGCTGGCGGTGGGTGCTGTGGGTCAACGTCCCCTTCGCCGCGATCGCCCTCATTGGCGCGTTCGTACTCCTCCAGGCGGAGCGAGGCTCGGCCCGTCTGAGGAACTTCGACGCGCTCGGCGCCCTGCTCGTGACCGGCGGGATGCTGCTGCTCGTCTTCTCCCTCGTGAAGGCACCCGACGTCGGCTGGGGCGCGACTCGCACGATCGGCGGGCTTGCGCTTGCAGGAGCTCTGCTGGCGGCATTCGTCGTCAACGAGCTGCGAGTGCGCAACCCGCTCCTGCCGATGTCGATCCTGCGCGTCAAAGGAGTCGCCGTCGCCGACGCGACACAGCTGGTCACGGCGGCCGGCTTCCTCCCGATGTTCTTCTTCCTGACGCTGTACATGCAGACCGTGCTCGACTACTCGCCGATCCAGACCGGCCTCGCCTACCTCCCGCTGACGGCCGGCTTCATCGTTGCGACGAGCATCGCGTCCCAGCTGTTCGCGCGCATCGGGACGAAGCCGGTGATCGTCGTCGGAGCCGTGATCGCGTCCGCCGGCCTCTACTGGCTGTCGCGGATCCCGGTCGACGGCTCGTACGTGTCGGACATCCTGCCCGGCATGGTGGTGGCCTCGATCGGCCTCGGAGGCGTGTTCGTGGGCGCGACCACCGCCGCAAACGCGGGGGTCAGCACCGACAAGGCCGGGCTCGCTGCGGGCCTGCTCAACACCGGGACGCAGCTCGGCGGCGCACTCGGCCTGGCGATCTTCTCCGCGCTCGCGACCGAGCGAACCACGTCGGTCCTGCAGGCCGGCCAGTCGACGGCCGCCGACGCGGCGACCGAGGGCTACCAGCTCGCCCTGCTGGTCGGCGCGGTCTTCGTCCTCGCCGCCGGCGCCGTCGCGCTCCTCGCCCGCAACAAGCGCCAGTCCGCGGCGATCGAGGAGGAGCCGGCCCTCGACCTCGCGGCCTAGAAAAGCCTTGGGGAGCCGGGTTCAAGCCCCGGCTC
>JBEVNN010000030.1:0-3783 GCA_040508095.1 Gaiellaceae bacterium | reverse complement strand
GTACAGGTCGAGCAGCGCCTGCGTCGGGTGCTGGTGCTTCCCGTCGCCGGCGTTCACGACGTGGGCGTCGGTGAAGCGCGCGACGAGCTGCGGCGCGCCGATCTGCGGGTGCCGGATCACGATCACGTCCGGGTCGTAGGCGCCCAGCGTCAAGGCCGTGTCCTTGAGCGACTCGCCCTTGTCGACGGAAGAGCCCGCGGCCTTGATCGACATCGTGTCCGCGCTCAATCGCTTCGCTGCGAGCTCGAAGCTCGACGACGTGCGTGTCGACGACTCGTAGAAGACGTTCACGACGGTGCGGCCGCGCAGCGTCGGCAGCTTCTTCACCTCGCGCTCCAGGCTCCGCGAGAAGCTCGAGGCGGTCCCGAGCAGCCGCTCGACGTCATCGCGCTCGAGGTCGCCGATCGAGATCAGGTGCCGCCGCGGCGGCTGTTTCGGCGGGAGGAAGCCCTCCCGCATGACGTGGATGTCAGCCATTGGGCTCCTTCGTGATGAGCAGGACGCGGTCGACCTCGTCCACCTCCACGAGCTCGACCTGGATGCGCTCCTCGCGCGCGGTGGGCAGGTTCTTGCCGACGTAGTCCGGGCGGATCGGAAGCTCGCGGTGGCCGCGGTCGGCCAGCACGGCCAGCTGGACGCGCTCGGGCCGGCCGTAGCCGAAGAGCGCGTCGATCGCCGCGCGGATCGTGCGGCCCGTGTAGAGGACGGCGTCGACGAGCACGCACGTCATTCCCTCGAGCGCGAAGTCGAGCGTCGTCGAGCGTACGAGCGGCTGTGGGTGCCGCGGCGCCTCGCCGCCCCGGACGTGGACGTCGTCGCGGTGGAACGTGATGTCGAGCTGGCCGAACGCGACCTCGGTGCCGCTCAGCTCGTGGATGCGGCGGCGCAGCCGCTGGGCGAGTGGCACCCCGCGCGTGTGGATCCCGACGAGCGCGACTCGCGCGAGGTCGGCGTTCCCCTCGACGATCTCGTGCGCGATCCGCGTCAACGCCTTCGCAATCGCATCGGCGTCGAGGATCGTGCGCGCTGCAGAGGTTTCCGCGTTCAACGGGCCCGCCGGCAAAGCCGTCGTGCCCTCTCATGGTCGGCGTCGCAAGCGACGCCTTGGGACCCGCTCAGGGCGTGACTCACCTTCGACTCCTTTCCGGCCTCACGGGACCGGGTTAAAGGGGTACGTGTCGGTGCGGGAGCCTACAGGGGGCCGCGGACGGCAACCGCGACGAGCCACTCGACGCGGTAGTCGACGCGGTCCGGGAGCTCGCGCTCGGCGCGCGCGAGGCCGGCTTCGTACTCCTCGCCCGAGATCAGGTCGAAGGTGGAGATGTGCTTGCCGCGGATGCGCTCCAGCGCGTCGAGGCGGGCGAGCGAGCCGCGCTGCGAGAGCCGGAGCAGGCGCACGTCGAGGCCGGCGCCGCCTAGCTCGGCCTCGAGCTCGGGCGCCGTCGGGAAGCGGTCGCGGTCGACCGCCTCCATCGACGGGAAGAGCTCGTTCAGCCAGAACTCGTCGAAGTACGACGGGTCGAACGTCGCCACGGCGAAGCTGCCGTTCGGCGAGAGCACGCGGTGCGCCTCGGCAAAGGCGCGCGGCCGATCGACGAGGTGCGCGACGAGCCACATCGTCGCCCCCTCGAACCAGCCGTCCTTGAACGGGAGCTCCTCGGCCGAGCCGAGCTTGAGGCCGGCGCCGCCGGCGCGGGTGCGCGCGACCTCGAGCATCTCGGGCGACGCGTCGACTCCCCAGGCCTTCGCGATCTCGGCGAGCTGCGCGAGGAAACGCCCCGTCCCGCAGCCGATGTCGAGCACGCGCCGGCCCGCCAGATCCGCCTCTCGGATGAGCGTCTCGGCGACTTCGCGCCAGTTGTCGTCGTACGGCCGCAGGCGGTCGTAGACGGCCGCCCGCTGGGAGAAATCAGGCGAGCTCGTCAGGCTCGGTCAGCGACTCGATCGCGTCGCGGGCGGCGTCGAGGTCGGACTCCGGGACGAGCACCTTCTGCGGCGCGTCCTCGACCGCGCGCGGGTGGTGCTCGACCGCCGTCTCGAGCTCCGCGTCGATACCCGCAGAGCGGAGAATGTCCTGGATCTCCTCGGCCTCCGCGACGCTCTCGGCCAGGGCGACTTGTACGAGTGTGCTCATCTGCCCCTCCTATGCGGATGCATCCGTCGATGGGGCGCGGACGGACGCACGAGCAACGCTCGCGCGTCCTGGGGACGGCATCGCAAGCGACGCCTCACGTAACGGCCTCCGGTTGTGGCTCCGGGACTTCGCGCTTGTGGGCGACCCCGCCCTTGATCAAGGATGGCGAGCCTCGCTCCGGGAACGGCACGTCGATCACGTCGAAGTCCTTCGGCACCACGGTCTCGGGGAAGATCGTACGCGCCTCGCGGGCTGCTTCGGGGCCGAAGTAGCGGTTCGAGAGGTGCGTCAGCGCCAGCAGGCCGACTTCGGCCTCCCGCGCGAGCTCCGCCGCCTCGAGCGCGGTCGAGTGTGCGGTCTCCCGTGCGCGGTCGCGCTCCTCCTCCAGGAACGTCGCCTCGTGGACGAGCACCTCCGCCCCGCGCGCGGCCTCGAGGACCGTCGGCGATGGCGCCGTGTCGCCACTGAGCACGATCTTCCGGCCGGAACGCGGTGGGCCGAGCACCTCGTCGGGCGTGACCGTACTGCCGTCCGCCAGCGTCACCGGCTCGCCGGCCTGTAGCAAGCCGCGCTCGGGACCCGGGGGCACGCCGAGTGCGTCGGCGGCGTCGACGTCGAAGCGGCCCGGCCGCTCACGCTCGACCAGCGCGAAGCCGAGCGACTGCACTCGATGGGCCACGGGAAACGTGACGAGGTCGTAGTCGCCCCGGTCCAGCCGCTCGCCGGGGGCGAGCTCCACCAGCTCGAGCCCGTACGTCAGCTTTCCGAAGATCCGGCGCAGCGCACCGAACAGCTCGCGCAGGCCCGGCGGCCCGTAAACCGTCAGCGGCAGCTCGCGACCCCGCAGCGCGAACGTCTTCAGCATCCCTGGCAGGCCGAGGTAGTGGTCGGCGTGGAAGTGCGAGACGAAGACCTCCCGCAGCTCGACGAGGCCGACCGACGAGCGCAGCAGCTGGCGCTGAGTCCCCTCGCCGCAGTCGAAAAGCAGCCGCTCGCCGCCGCGGCGCACGAGCAGCGCCGAGGGCGCGCGCGTGGCGGTCGGGACGGAGCCCGACGTGCCGAAGAAGACGAGGTCGAGGTCCACGGGCCGATTGTAGGGTTGCCCCGTCATGGCCGACCCGCGCGAGGACGTCCGCGAGCTGATCCGCCGCGACCCCGTCCCGGACGAACACGATGCGATTCGCGAGCTCTGGAAGCGCCACTCGATCGCCGAGGACAAACGCGACCTGCCGGGCTTGCTGGCGACGCTGACCGAGGACTGCGTCTACGAGCTCGTTCAGACCGGCCATCGCTGGGAGGGGCACGAGGGCGCGGCCCGCTTCTACGCGGGGCTGCTCGGCGGCTTCCCCGACATCGACTTCCAGCTGACGAACATCGTCATCGGGCCGCAGGGCGTCTGCGAGGAGGCCGACGTGACCGGCACGTTCGAGAACGAGTGGCTCGGCACCCAGCCCACCGGCGAGCGCCTGGCCTGGCAGGTGACGATCTTCTTCCCCTGGGATCGCGAGCAGCGCCGCTTCAGCGGCGAGCGCGTCTATACCGCGGGCCTGCCGCTACCGGGCTGACGGCAGCACGAGCCGCTGCCCCGGGACGATCAGGCTCCCGCCCAGGTGGTTGCGGCGGTCGATGCGGTAGATCGCGTCGCGCGG
>JBEVNN010000228.1:0-7509 GCA_040508095.1 Gaiellaceae bacterium | reverse complement strand
GGCAGAGCTGCCGCCTCGACGTGGCTCAGCCGCAAGGGCTTCGGTGCAAGCACATCGGCTGGGACGACGGCGTACTCGGCAGCCACGCCGTCGCGATCGAAAGGCGTGAGCGCATATACCTCGTCACCGCTGCCGACGACAACGCCGGAAAGCTCGTAAGACGGAATCGCCGGGAGTCGATCCACCGGCCACTCCAGCTCGCCACGTGTAATCGCTCCCGCATGCACGCGCACCAGCACCTCGCCCGGCTCCGGCGACGGCGTCTCGATCTCCTCAACCTTCAAGCCGTCATCGTGCAGCCGTACCGCGAGCACACCCGCTCCCCTGCTGCCCCTGTTGGACTTCGTTCCTCACGAGATCTTGCCATCTACCACCCTCATGCTCGGAGGCCTCGCTTGTGCGAGCGTCCCTCTCACTGGCGATGCGGAAGGCGCTCCGACGAGCCTAGGGCACGACCTCGAAGCCGAGCATCATCCCGCTTTCGTGGTGCTCAGCGATGTGGCAGTGCGCCATCCAGCGGCCCGGGTTCGTGACGTCGAGCAGGATGTCGACGGACTCTCCGGTGCGGACGAGCACGGTGTCCTTCCAGACGAGGTTCGGCTCGACGACGTCGTCGCGAGAGAGGATCAGGAAGCGGCCCGCGCCGTGGACGTGGAACGGGTGCGGCATCGGGTGGTCGGAGTCCAGCTCGTTGACCAGGCGCAGCTTGACCTGGTCGCCGACTCGGAACGTCCAGTCGATCTGCGCGTTCTCCGCTCCCGTTTCACGGTCGACGAGCTTCCAGCGCATGTTCGAAGGCGTCGTCATCCGGTTGACCTCGACCATGTCGTCTTCCCACTCGATGCCCTGCGCGGTGTCGTGGGCGTGGTCGGGCTCGCCGTGGTGGTGGCCGTGACGGCCGTGACCGTGATGGCCGTGGTCGTGGTGCCCGTGGCCGTGGTGCTCGTGGCCGCCGGAGGCCGGGACCAGGCTCTCGGGCACGAGCCGCATGCCGCACTTCGGGCACCGTTCGGGCCGCTCGCTCGTCACCTCCGGGTGCATTGGGCAGACGTAGGTCGTGTCCCGCGCCGCGCCGCCCAGGTTCATCTCCGCCACGAACGCCAACGTCTTGTCGGGCGCGGCCTGCAGGAACGGCTCGAGCCGCTCGCGTAGCTCGGACATGTCGCGGTTGCTGCGCGGGCGCGAGAACTCGTCTGCGTGAGACGGTTCCGGCGGCTCGTCGCTCACCGAGATCGAGGCAAGGCGGTAGGTCCGCTCGGGCGTGCGGTGCTCGAGCTGAAGCTCCCCGGCCTCCGGGAACAGAACGTCGACCACCACGCGCTCCGACGGCGCGAGCAGTACCTCGTCGACGAGCTCTTCGTGCTCGTAGTGCCCCGCGTCGGCGCCGACGAGCTTCAGCTGCGCCCCCGGCAGCGCGACGTTGAAGACGCGCGTGTTGGCGGTGTTGGTGAGGTAAAGGCGCACGACCTCGCCCTGCCTGGCGTCGAGCCTCAGGTCGGGCTCGCCCGAGACGAGCATGACATTGCCGAAGCGGCCCATCGCGACGTGAGTGGTCTCCTCGCCGAACGGAGCGATGCGGCCCTCCTCGATCAGGATGTCGTCGAGCGTCAGCAGCCGCTCGCGGTTCGCCGGCGGCCAGTAGTCGGGGTCGCTCGGCGTGACCAGGATGTTCCCGTACAGCCCGAGCTCCTGGCCGTAGTCCTCGCGGATGTGCGGGTGGTACCAGTAGGCGCCCGGGTCGGGCACCTGTACCTGGTAGGTGAAGGTCTCGCCGACGGGGATCGGCGCCTGCGTGTCGTGCGTGCCGTCGTAGCGGTTCTCGAGGCGTAGCCCGTGCCAGTGGACGGTCGTGTCGATGGCGCCCCGGTTCGTGACGTGGACGGTGACGGTGTCGCCCTGCGGGATCTTCAGCGTCGGCCCGGGAACGGAACCGTTGTAGGCCAGCATCTGCACCGTTGCGTCGCCGATCTGCTTCTTGACGGGGGCGATCTCGAGCCGAAACTCGTCCCCGTCGGCGAGCTCGACCAGCTCCGTGTCGCGCGCCTCCGCGAGTGCCTCGATCTCGGCCATTGCTACGCGGCCTCGACGTGCTCGCCCGCTGCTGCGCGCTTCAGCCGGTCCCCGATCCGGTCGGCGAGGAACTCGGCGTCGTCCTTGACCCATCCGATCAGCGCCGAGCCGCGCGTGTGCTGCCAGGTGAGGCCGAGGAAGTAGATGCCCGGAACGGCGGTGACGCCGCGCCGGTGGCGCAGCCGGCCGTCCTCGCCGAACACGGGCAGGTCGATCCAGGAGTAGTCGGGGCGGTAACCGGTAGCCCAGATGACTGCGTCCGGCTCGAGCTTGCTGTCGTCCTCGAAACGCACCGTTCGGCCTTCCGCGTCGACGGCGCGCGGCTTCAGCTCGACGCCGTAGCGCTGCTCGAGCTCGCTGGGGCTTGAGCCGATCAGCGTGTCGCGCGTGCTGAGCCTGCGGCCAAGACGCGACTCGACTGTCAGGTCGAGGATGCGCGCCTTCGTCAGCCACCAGAAAAGATCACGGCCGAGCACGCGCTGCGGCAGCGGCTTCTGGCGTGAGCCGATCGAGAGCACGACGCGGTGGGTGACCGAGAGCTCCTTCGCGATCTGAAAGCCCGTGTTCCCGCCGCCCACGACGAGGACCGTCCACGGCAGGTCCTCCGGCCGGCGGTAGCGGACGGCGTGCAGCTGGAAGACCTCGGGTCCGAGCCGCTCGGCGAGCTCCGGCACGTACGGCGTCTGGAACGGGCCGGTCGCCACGACGACCTGGTCGGCGGTGATCGACGCGTCGCCGAGCTCGAGGCGGAAGCGGCCGTCGTCGCCGCAGTCGAGCTTCTTTACGTCGGAGCTCAGCTCGACCGGCAGCTCGAACGCCTCCGCGTAGCCCTCGAGGTACTCGATCACCTCGTCCCGGGTGGGGTAGCTGTCGGGATTGCCCGGAAACGGCACCCAGGGGAGCGCGCTGTAGCGGCGCGGCGTGAACAGGGTCAACGAGTCCCACCGCTCGCGCCAGGCGGGGGCGATCCCCCCGGCTCGCTCCAGGATCACGAAGCGATGGCCCTGGCGCTCGAGGAAGGAGCCCATCGCCAGCCCGGCCTGGCCGGCTCCGACGACTGCGACTTCCACATCGTTGGTCATGGTGTTTCGGCTTCCCACGCTAGCGCAGGCCAAACAGCGCGGCCACGCGGCCGTCCACGCCTACCACTAGCGTCACTCCTCCCGTGTCCCAGCCGGAGCCCCTCAGCGGCAGCGCGTAGCTGAGGCTTGTCGCGCTCGGAGCGGTGATCGGGATCCCGGCGGCGTTTCTCGCCGCGCTCTTCCTCGCGGTGGTGCACGACCTCGAGCACTGGCTGTGGGACAGCCTGCCCAGCGCACTCGGCCACTCGGCCCCGCCGTGGTACCTCGTGCTCCTGCTGCCGCCCGCCGGCGCGTGCGTGGTCCTCCTCGCGCGGCGACTGCTCCCGGGGGACGGCGGCCGCCCGCCGCTCGAGGGCATCGGCGGCGGCGCGACGCCGGTGTCGCATGCACCGGGGATCGCGCTCGCGGCGATCGGGACGCTCTCCTTCGGCGCCGTGCTCGGCCCGGAGGCGCCGCTGATCGCGCTCGGCTCGGTCGTCGGGATGGTGGTGGCTCTTTCCGGCGCGTTCGGCCAGCGGGAGCAAACCGTTCTCGCCACCGCCGGCTCGTTTCTCCGCGATCTCGGCGCTCTTCGGCGGCCCGATCGTGGGCGGGATGATGATGGTCGAGAGCGGCGTCGCGATGGGCTCGGCGCTCCTCCCGGTGGTGATCCCGGGCTTCGTCGCCGCGATCGGCTACGTGACCTTCGTCGGGTTCGGTACCTGGGGCGGCCTCCACGCGCAGAGCCTGGCCGTCCCCGGCCTGCCGCCGTACAACGGGACGGCACGTCTACGACCTCGGCATCGCGCTCGCCGAGCTCACCCATGTGTGGTTCGACGTCTCTCCGACCCTCGCCGTCGCCGTGGGCGCCGCCGCGGGGATGGCCGCCGGCACGCGCCTCCTCATCACCTCGACGCTGTTCGCTCCTGCTCGTCGGCACCGCCGGGCTGGATGCCGTTCCCGCCGCCGTGCTCGCCGCCTGCGCCGCCTGGATGACGGCGCAAGCGCTTGACCGTCGCATGGCCGCCGGGCAGGCGCCGGAGGCGGGTTTGCCGGTGGCAGAGCCCGGCTAGAAGCCCACCATGCCTCCGCGAGCCCTCTGGAGCGGCTCGATCTCGTTCGGCCTCGTCAATGTGCCGGTGCGCCTGTTCAGCGCCGTCTCGGAGCACAAGCTGCAGTTCCACTTCGTCCACCGCAAGGACGACGGCCCGATCGGCTACCAGAAGATCTGCAAGCTCGAGGAGAAACCGGTCCCCGACAAGGAGATCGCGAAGGCCTTCGAGCACCCCAAGGGCAAGTACGTCTACATGGAGGACGAGGACTTCGAAGCGGCGCGCGTCGAGGGCTACAAGACGATCGACATCACCGACTTCGTGCCATACGAGCAGATCGACCCGATCTACTTTGCGCACACGTACTACGTCGCGCCGCAGGACGGCTCGGAGAAGGTCTACTCGCTGCTCGTCAAGGCGATGGAGGACTCCGAGCTCGCCGGGATCGCGAAGTACGTGATGCGCGACCGCCAGTACCTCGGCGCGCTACGCGTCCGCGAGGGGACGATTGCGCTCGAACAGCTCCACTTCGCGGACGAGATCCGACCGGTGGAGGACATCCGGCCGAAGCGCCAGCGGGTCGCGAAGGGCGAGCTGGACATGGCGCGGCGGCTGATCGATGCGTTCGCGGGCGACTGGAAACCGGAGAAGTACCGGGACACCTACCGCGACGCCCTCTCCAAGGTGATCAAGGCCAAGCAAAAAGGCCAGGAGGTGCAGGTCGCGGCCGAGCCGGAGGAAGAGGGCCCGGCCGATCTGCTGGAAGCGCTGCGCGCGAGCGTCGAGTCGTCGAAGCGTCGCGAGCGGCGGCCGCGCCGTTCGAGCAAGACCTCGAAGCGCAAGGCCGCCTGAGCCGTATCCTCCGCCTCGAAGGTGGATCGGGAGCCGGAGCTCGACCGTCTCTACCAGCTGCCTCTGGGCGAGTTCACGGCGGCGCGCGACGAGCTGGCCAAGCGCTTGCGGGACGAGGGTGAGCGCGACCAGTCGGCGGAGGTCAAGAACCTGCGTAAGCCACCGGTCGCGGTGTGGCTCGTAAACCGGCTGGCGCGCGAGCGTGAACTGGACGTGCAGCGCCTGGTGAAGGCCGGCCAGGCGCTTGCGAAGAGCGGCGGTGGGTCGGGCGCGTTCGCGGCGGCCCGCGACGACGAGCAGCAGGCACTCGAGCGCCTCTCCCAGGCGGCGCACGAGATCGCCGAGCGCGAGGGCGCCGGCGCCGCAGCGGTCGACCGCGCGACCCAGACCTTGCGCGCCGCCTCGCTGACCGACGAAGGAAGGCGTCTCCTGAAGCAGGGGCGCCTGACCGAGGAGCTGCGGCCGCCCGGCTTCGAGGCGCTGACCGGGGTCACGCTCGAGACACCGAAGCCTCGAGCGAAGCAGGCGAAGGGCAAGACGGACCAGAAGACCGAGCGGCGTCGCGCACTGACGGAGGCAAGTGAGACGGTCCGCCGGCTCAAAGCCGAGGAGCGGGAGCTGGCGTCGGCTGCCCGTGCCGCGGCTCGCGACGCCGATCGTGCCGAGGCCGAGGCCGCGAAGCTGCGGCAGGAGGCGGACAAGGCACAGGCCGCGGTGAAGGACGCGGGCGAGCGCGTTTCGCAGGCCGACGCAGAGCTCGAGCAGCTTCGCTAGCCTCCTGGGAGGGAGATCGCCCCGAAGGTCGAAGACGCGACGTATGTCCGAACAGACCATCGCCCGCGACCTCACGCTTCTGGCGACTGAGGTCGACTCGCTCGAGAAGCGGCTCGTGCAGGCCCAGACCGAGCAGGCGCACGCGTCCGAGCGCAGGAAGCGAGCTGACGCGCAGGCCGAGAAGCTTCGGCAGGAGCTGCGCCAAGCGCGCCGCCGCGCGAAGGCGGCCGAGCGCGAGCTCGCGAGGCTGTCCGCGGGGGTCGGCGCGACGGAGCACCGTGCCAGGTCGACCGAGCGCGAGCTGCGCGAGCAGCTCGAGCAGGAGCAGCAGCGCAACGAGGTGCTGGCCCACGAGGTCGAGCGGGTCGAGGCCGAGCGTCGCACCCTGCAGCGGAACCTGCGCGAGGTGCTCGGGAACCTCCGTCACGCAGCGCAGGAGGCACGCGGCTCGCGTGCCCGCCCGCCGGAGACGCTCGACGAGGCAACACTCGTCTCGGTCCGGCGCCCCGACGTCGGCTGGTGAGGCCGAGGCCTCGCGGCGCGTAGTCCCGTCTTCACGACGGGACGGCTTTAGCGACTCCGAGAAGTGAATCGGCGATCATCCGCGGGTGCAGCGCGGGGAGCTGGTCCGGATCGGTATCGCGGCCGCGCTTGTGCTCGGCGCGGGGCTGGCCCACTACCTCGACGCCGAACCGGTGCTTACCTTCCTCCTCGCCGCTGCCGCGATTGCGATGCTCGCGCAGCTCGTTGGCAGCGCGACGGACCAGCTCGGAGGCCGGGTCGGCTCCTCCGCGGCGGGCGTCGTCCAGTCGGCGCTGGGAAACCTGCCCGAGCTCTTCATCGCGTTGTTCGCGTTGCACGACGGGCTCGTGCGGGTCGTGCAGTCGGCGCTCGTGGGCTCGGTGATCGCGAACGCCGTGCTCGTGCTCGGGGTGGCGTTCCTCGCAGGCGGGATCAGGAACGGGCCACAGCGCTTCGACTACTCACGCGCCCGGATCATCGCGACGCTCACCGTGCTCGCGGCAGTGATCCTCTCGATGCCGACGCTGACACACACCTTCCATACCCCGGCCGCGTCGCACGAGCGCACGCTGAGCTTCATCTGTGCCGGAGTGCTTATCGTGCTCTTCTTCGTCACCCTGCCGACCTTCCTCGCGGGCGACGACGCCCTTGGCGAGGCACCGCGCTGGTCGCTCCGGACGACCATCGTGGTCCTCGCGGGAGCGGCGACGGCGGCTGCTGTCACGAGCGACTGGTTCGTCACCGCGCTGACCCCCGCGACGGAAGCGCTCGGGATGAGTCAGGACTTCGCCGGACTGGTGGTCGTCGCGATCGCCGGGAATGCCGTCGAGAACGTCGTCGGGGTCCAACTCGCGATCAGGAACCGCGTCGACTTCGCGATCTCGGTGATCGTCAGCTCGGCGCTGCAGGTGGCGCTGCTGCTGACGCCCGTGCTCGTGTTCGTGAGCCTCGCGTTCGCGAACGAGCTGAGCCTCGTCTTCCCGACGCTGCTCGCAATCGCGCTGCTCATCTCGGCGACGGTGATGGCGCTCGTCGTCTACGACGGGGAGAGCAACCGCGAGGAGGGCGCGATCCTGATCGGCCTCTACGTCGTGATCGCGTCGAGCTTCTGGTGGGGCGCCTAGTGCCCGGCCGGTAGCATCGAGCGCAGTTCGGTGGACGAGGCCTCTTCGCAGCAG
>JBEVNN010000207.1:0-5444 GCA_040508095.1 Gaiellaceae bacterium | reverse complement strand
TGCACGGCGAGGGCGCGCCGCCGCTCAACGGCCTCGTCGACGAGCTGGCGGCACAGCACCCGGAGCTCGAGCTCGACGTCCACGACGGCGGCCAGCCGCACTACCCGCTGCTGCTCTCCGCCGAGTAGTCTCGGTAAATGGGCGAGTCGATCCGGGTCCTGCTGGTGGAGGACAACCAGGTGTTCCGCGAGGCCCTTGAGCTGACGCTCGGAATGCGCCCCGACATGGAGGTCGTCGCGGCGGTTCCCGACGGCACGAGCGCGGCGGCGTCGGCGCGCGAGGTGCGGCCCGACGTCGTGGTGATGGACTACCGGCTGCCCGGGCTCGACGGGGTTCAGGCGACCCGCGAGGTGCGCGAGGCGTGCCCGTCGGCCGCTGTCATCTGCCTCACGGCCTCAGCGACTATGCGCGAGCGGGACGCGCTGACAGAGGCCGGTGTCGTTGCGTGCCTGCGCAAGGATGAAGGGCTGGACGCGGTCATCTCGGCGATCCAGGACGCAGCGCAGACGAAAGCGTAGTGACGTGGAGCTGACGGCCGAGAACACGGCAATCGTCGTCGACTCGACCGCCGACTTCCCCGAGGCGACGCAGCGCTTCCCGAATTGGCGCGTGGTGCCGCTCTACGTGCGCTTCGGCGACCAGAGCTTCCGTGACTACGTCGAGCTCGACCCGGACGCGTTCTACGCGCGCCTGCGGGCCGCGCCCGAGACGCCGACCACCTCGCAGCCGACTCCCGGTGACTTCCTGAGCGCCTACGAGGAGCTGGCCGGCTACGAGCGGATCCTCTCGGTGCACATCGCGGGCAAGCTCTCGGGCACGATCGAGAGCGCGCGGGCGGCGGCAAGCGAGCTCGGCGGCGACCGCGTGCGCGCGATCGACTCCGAGAGCGCCTCCGCGGCGATCGCGATGCTCGGCCTCGCGATCCAGCGACGGCTCGCGGCCGGAACGACCGACGAGGAGGTGGACTCGCTCGTCGACCGCTACCGCCGCAGCGCCGGGCTGCTTTTCACCGTCGACACCTTCGAGTACCTCGTTCGCGGCGGGCGGGTCGGCCGGGCGCGGGGCTGGGCCGGCGAGTTGCTCCACATCAAGCCGATCCTGTCGATCCGCGAGGGGGAGGTACTGCCGGTCAAGCGCGTGCGCGGCAACCGGAAGGCGTTCCTGGAGTTCGAGCACGCCTTTGCGGCCGACACGCGCGACGAGCCGACGCTGCGCGTGGGGATCGCGCACGCAGAGGCACCCCAGCGGGCCGAGGCGCTGCGCACGATGGTGCGCGAGACGCGACCGGAGGCGGAGATCGAGATCGTGACCGCGCTCGGGCCTGTGGTCGGTGCCCACGCGGGGCCCGGTACGGTCGGCTTTTTCTGGTTCGACGACCGAGGCGCCGACTAGGCGGCGCCGACCAGCAAGGCCATGCCGGCTTTGCCGGCGTGGCTGTTTTCGTAGCGGGCTCGGCTCGCGCCGGTGTCCACGCCGCTTCCTAGACTGGCCGCGTGCCGAGAGGCTTCGCCGGAGTGGATGCCCCCGCGGCCTGGCCGCGCCTGCCGGGGACACCTCGGCCGGAGCGGGCAGCCGCTTCGGTGTCGACGCTGAGCGGCGTCGGGCCCGCGCTCGAGAAGAAGCTCGGCAAGCTTGGCCTGCGCACGGTTCGCGACTTGCTGGAGCACCGGCCGCATCGCTACGAGGCGGCCGTCCCGGAGCGCCCGATCGCCGAGCTGCTGATCGGGGAGGAGGCCGCGATCTCGGGCGAGGTGCGCTCCGTGTCGGTTCGCCGGCCGCGGCGCAACCTCGCAATCGTCAACGCACGCGTCGCCGACGGGAGCGACGAGATCGTCGCGGTCTGGTTCAACCAGGCCTGGCTTGCGGACAAGCTGCAGCCGGGGACGCGCGTGCGGCTGCGCGGCCAGTTGAAGCGCAGCGGCTTCCAGGTGCGCTCGTACGACCTGAACGGCGTCGCGGCGACCGCGGACTTCGCTCCGGTCTATCCCGCGAGCGAGGAGGTGACGCCACAGCGGCTGCGGGGCCTCGTCGAGCGGGCGCTTCCTGCCGCGCGTGACCTCCCCGACCCGCTGCCCGCGGAGCTGAAGGCCGCCGAGCGGTTACCGCTCCGTGCCGACGCGCTGTGGGCACTGCACCGGCCGCGCTCGCTCGAGGAGGGAGAGGCGGGACGGCGGCGGCTGGCGTTCGACGAGCTGCTGGTGCTGCAGGTCGGTCTTGCGCGCACTCGCGCGGGCCGTGAAGCGGCGGTCGCACCGGCGCTGGGCGAGCCCGGCGAGCTCGTCGCGCGCTACCGCGGTTTGCTGCCGTTCGAGCTCACGGCTGACCAGGAGGCGGCGATCAGCGAGATCGACCTCGACCTCGCGCGGGAGGCGCCGATGCAGCGGTTGTTGCAGGGCGACGTTGGCTCCGGCAAGACCGTGGTCGCGCTGTACGCCCTGCTGCGCGCCGTCGAGGCCGGCCGGGTCGGCGCGCTGATGGCGCCGACCGAGACGCTGGCCGAGCAGCACTTCCTCACCCTCGAGCCGCTCTGCACGCAGCTCGGCGTGCGGGTGGCACTGCTGACGGGCTCGGTGAAGTCGGAGCTGGAAGGTGCGCAGATCGTGGTCGGGACGCACGCGCTGATCCAGGAGGGTGTCGACCTGGGCGAGCTCGGGGTCGCCGTCGTGGACGAGCAGCACCGCTTCGGCGTGGAGCAGCGGCGCGCCTTGACAGAGGGCCGGGCGCCCCACGTCCTGCACATGACCGCCACGCCGATCCCGCGCACGCTGGCGCTCACGTTGTACGGCGACCTGTCGGTCACGGAGATCTCGAAGCCGCCGGCCTCGCGGAAGCCGATCGTCACGTCATGGGTGACCGCCGAGCGCTCGTCGGAGGCCTACAAGCGGCTGCGGCGGCACCTCGACGAGGGTCGCCAGGCGTACGTCGTGTGTCCGCTGATCGAGGAGTCGGAGACGTCGCAGTCGCGGGCGGCCGAGGCCGAGGCGGAGCGGCTGCGGCGGGCCGAGCTGCGCGACTACCGCGTAGGCCTCCTTCACGGCCGGCTGCGGCCGGCCGAGCGGCGCGAGCTGATGGCGGAGTTCAAGGCGCGGGAGCTGGACGTGCTGGTGGCGACGACGGTGATCGAGGTCGGCGTCGACGTCACGAACGCGACGATCATGATCGTCCAGGAGGCCGACCGCTTCGGGCTCGCGCAGCTGCACCAGCTACGCGGCCGGGTCGGGCGCGGCGCCGAGCAGTCGTACTGCCTGCTGATCTCGCGGGCCCGCGAGGAGCTGACCGACAACGCGCAGGAGCGGCTGCAGGCGCTCGTCGACTCCGCCGACGGCTTCGAGCTGGCGGAGAAGGACCTCGAGCTTCGCGGCGAGGGCCAGCTTCTCGGCACGCGGCAGGCAGGCATCTCCGACCTGCGGTTCGTGCACTGGCGAGCCGACCGGCCGCTGCTGGAGCGGGCGCGTGCGGCCGCCGAGGGCCTCGTCACGTACGAAGGCCCGCTCGTCGAGGAGGTCGAGCGAGTCTTCCGCGAGCGGGAGCTCGCGGCGTGACCGTCTTCGGACGACGAAGGCTCGTGCGGACGCTCGCCACCGACCACGCCAATCGTTGGGCGGCTGCGAGAGAGCTCTCCCAGGTCGACGACCCGCGGACCCTGCGCCGCGTCGAGCGGTTGCTCGAGGGTCGCGGCAACGAGGAGGGGCGAGCCGCTGCCGCCTACGTACTGGGTTTCAACAGCGCCAGCGATGCCTCGGACGTGCTCGCTCGCCGACTTGCCGACCCGGACGAGAGCCCGGTTGTGCGCGCCTACGCTGCTGAAGGGCTCGGCCACCTGCTACAGCACGAGCCGGTGATGGCGGAAATCCGCACCACGATCGTGTCGTGCCTGCGCGATCCCGAGCCGGAGGTGCGGTTCTGGTGCGCGTTCGCGGCAGGCGTGCTCGACTTGCAGGAGTCGCGCCCGCAGCTCGAACGGCTGAGGGACGACGAGGCGAGCGTCGAAGGCTGGTGGACCGTCGGCAAGGAAGCGGACTGGGCGCTGCGGTGCCTCGAGGGCGAGGAAGACCCGCCGCTTCCGCAACCCCGCTAGCCGTGCGGATCATCGCCGGCTCGCGGAAGGGGGCGCGGATCTTCGCGCCGAAGGGGCTCGACACACGACCGACCGCCGACCGCGTCAGGGAGGCCGCCTTCAACCTCCTCGGGCCGGGCGCGGCCGAGGACGCGACGGTGCTCGACCTCTTTGCCGGCTCCGGCGCGATGGGCCTCGAGGCGCTCTCGCGAGGCGCCGTCCACGCGACCTTCGTGGAAAACGACCGCGAGGCCTGCCGCGCCATTGTCCGCAACCTCGACAAGCTCGGCCTCGACACCGCGACCGTGCTCTGCCAGGAGGCGCTGACCGCCCTCCGCGCCGATGTCCGTCAGGGCACCCGGTACGATCTCGTGCTGGTTGATCCCCCCTACGGGAGCTTTTCCCTGCAAAACGCCATCATTCGACACCTACCAGACGTCCTCGCGCCGGAAGGCACGCTCCTGGTGGAGACCGCCGCCGACGAGGAACCGGAGCTGCTGCTGGCGAAGCGGACGAGCCGCCGCTACGGCGCAGCCCGACTCACGATCTTCGAGCACGAATGATCACCGCGATCTACCCCGGCACCTACGACCCGGTCACGAACGGCCACGTCGACGTGATCACACGGGCAGCCGCGATCTTCGACCGCGTCGTCGTCGGCGTCGTCGGTGCGCCGCAGCACAAGCAGCCGATGTTCACCCTCGACGAGCGGGTCGGCTTCTTGCGCGAGACCCTGGCCGACCTCGAGAACGTCGAGGTCGAAGTCTTCTCCGAGCTCGTCGTCGACTTCGCGCACAAGTGGGACGCGAAGGTGATCGTGAAGGGCCTGCGCGTGATCTCCGACTTCGAGTGGGAGTTCCAGATGAACCAGCTCAACCGCACGCTCGCGCCCGACATCGAGACGGTCTACGTGATGGCGAGCCCCTCGGTCAGCTTCGTCTCGTCGAGCGGCGTGAAGGAGATCGCGAGCTTCGGCGGAAACGTGGACGAACTGGTGCCCGAGGCCGTCGCACGCAGGTTCAAGGAGCTCTTCCCGGACGGACGGCCCGGCACCCCGGAGAACCCACAGGAATGAGCGAGCCCGCCGCCAGTCTCGAGACGCTGCTAGCCGCCGGCGGAGAAGTGCGGCTCCAGAAGCGTCAGGCGCAGGACGTGCTCCAGAAGCTCCGGGCCCGCGGAGCGGTCAGCGAGACGGCCAACAACATCGAATCGCAGCTTGCTCACGGCGAGGAGGTCGTGCTCGCGCCAGACGAGGCCGGCGCGGTGCTGGAGGAGCTCCGCGCGAGCGGACGGCGCTGGGTCTTCGGCAGTGAAGCGCCCCGCGAGCACGAGCCGCCGCGCGCAGTTCGTCCCGAGCCCGAGCCGGAGCCCGAGCCCGAACGGCGCG
>JBEVNN010000023.1:0-12230 GCA_040508095.1 Gaiellaceae bacterium | reverse complement strand
GGTCTTCTGGGGCCGCTGCTCGATGTCGAGGTGGATGTTCTCCTGGCTGTCGAGGTCGATGCCGAGGTCGTTGAGGGTCGCCTTCAGTGCGGGCACCAGCTTCTCGGCCGGGAAGCCCTCGTCCCACTGCGGTGAGCGGATCATCCGCTGCAGGTCCCAGCGGGCCAGGTCGTCGAGCGAGAGGCCCAGCTGCTCGCGCGCTGCACGGCCGAGCACGTCCTCGTACAGCCGCTCGGTGTCGGCGAGGAACGCCTCGCACTGCGTGGCGAGCTCCTTGAGCCGGAAGCCGAATTGCTCGTACAGGTCGACGTAGCTCGACGCGCCCAGCGCGGGCAGCTCGCGGCGCTCGATCTCCACCGCGTCGAGGTAGATCGGGTTGAGGTGCTCCTCGGTCGCCTCCCACATGGCCCGGTCGAGCTTCTCGCGGCGGTCGCGATCCGGCTCGTTCGCCATCTCGGGCCGCAACATGCGGAACGGGATCTGCTTGCCCTCGACGGTCACCTCGAGCTCGGCCTCGATCGCGGCGACCTTCTCGGCGTGCTCGCGCGTGAGGTTCCCGAGGTACCCCTCGCAGCCGAAGTGCCAGAGCTCGCGGACACGGCGGTCGCCGTCGACGGCCGCGCCGACGGCCTGCACCTGCTCGAGGTCGGTCAGCGTCGAGTGGCGCTCGTAGATCTCCTCGAGCTCCAGCCGGTCCTTCAGGCCGGCGTAGTGCTGGTAGTACTCCTCGTCGAGCTCGGCGATGAACCGGTCGGCGCTCGCGCGGTAGGCGTCGAGGTCCAGCGAACGGGACGGGTCGCTCGGCATAGGCCGTAGGATATCCGGGTGCACGAGATCAGCCTCAAGACCGACCGGCGGACGCAGCTGCTCGACATCACCGACCAGGTCGAGCAGGCGCTGAACGGAGCCAACGGGGCCGCCGCGGCGCTGGTCTACGTGCCGCACACGACGGCGGGCGTGACGATCAACGAAGACATCGACCCGGAGCTCGCCAACGACCTCGAGCAGGCGATGGAGAAGATCGTCGAGGACGGCTGGAACTGGCGCCACGACGACGCCGACGGCCCCAACGCGCCCTCGCACGTGCGCGCGTCGCTGATCAGCCCGGAGGTGCTCGTGCCGCTCCGCGAGGGACGGCTCGCGCTCGGCCGCTACCAGGGCATCTTCTTCTGCGAGTTCGACGGCCCGCGCGAACGCAAGGTCTACGTCACGGCGCTGGGCTGAACCGTCCGCCTTAGCTGAACGACAACCGGCGGTTCACTTCAACTCAACGCACCCGGTTTAGGTTCAGCGCGTGCCGCGGCGACTGCCGATTGCGTTCGCGCTGTCGGTCGCGCTCGTCTCGGGTGTCGTGTTCTTCGGGCGGGCAGAACGACCACACGCGCACACGGTGGGAATCCACAAGATCCGCCACGTGGTCGTGATCATGCAGGAGAACCGCTCGTTCGACTCCTACTTCGGGACGTACCCGGGGGCCGAAGGGCTGCCGCGGGAGAACGGGCACTTCACCGTCTGCGTCCCGGATCCGCGCACGCACATCTGCGTCCGCCCCTTTCACGACGCGCGCAACCGGAACAGCGGCGGCCCACACGAGCTCATCGACGCCGTGCGCGACGTGCACGGCGGCCAGATGGACGGCTTCATCCGCCAGGCGCGGACCGGGCGCGTCACCGGCTGCAAGAAAGCGCCAGACTCGCCCCTCTGCTCGCTCGCGGCAGCGAAGCCCGACGTGATGGGCTACCACGACGAGCGCGAGATCCCGAACTACTGGGCGTACGCGCGCAACTTCGTGCTGCGTGACCACATGTTCGAAGCGGTCAAGTCGTGGAGCCTGCCCTCGAAGCTCTACCTGCTCTCCGAGTGGTCGGCCCGCTGCCACCGCGCAGGCGACCCGTCCAGCTGCGTCAACGCCCTCGAGAACCCGCTCGCGCCGCCCCACGAGCCGCAGAACCCGACGAACCGCAGGCCGAGCTACGCCTGGACCGACCTCACCTACCTGTTGCACAAGCACCACGTGTCGTGGCGCTACTACATCTTCAAGGGCGCGCAGCCCGACTGTGACGACGACGGCATGGTCTGCGACGAGAAGTGGCAGGGCCCGGGGACGCCCGGCATCTGGAACCCTCTGCCGTGGTTCACCACCGTCCGCAAGGATCACGAGGTTCGGAACGTCCAGTCGATGCACGCGTTCTTCGCGGCGGCGAAGCGAGGCGCGCTGCCGGCCGTGTCGTGGCTCACGCCGAGCAACCGTGTGAGCGAGCATCCGCCCGCGCTCGTCAGCCGCGGCCAGACCTATGTGACCAGCGCGATCAACGCGATCATGCGCAGCCCGGACTGGCCCTCGACCGCGATCTTGGTGGCCTGGGACGACTGGGGCGGCTTCTACGACCACGTCGTGCCGCCGATCGTCGACCACGATGGTTTCGGGATGCGCGTGCCTGCGCTCGTCATCTCGCCCTACGCGCGGCGCGGCTTCGTCGACCACGGCACGGCGAGCCTCGACTCCTTCGTGAAGTTCATCGAGGACGACTTCCTCGGCGGCCAGCGACTCGACCCGAAGACCGACGGCCGCCCGGATCCGCGACCGTGGGTGCGCGACGCGATGCCTCAGATCGGAGACCTCGCGCAGGACTTCGACTTCCACCAGACGCCGCGGCCGCCGCTGATCCTCCCGCTGCACCCGCCGTTCTCGTAGCCTGGGCGGCGATGGCCGCACCCGTCGCACGCGACCAGGAGATCGAGCTCTCGATCGACTCGCTCGCCTACGGCGGGAACGGTGTCGCGCGGCTGAACGGCTTCGTCGTCTTCGTCCGCCGCGGCCTTCCCGGCGACCGGGTGCTCGCGCGCGTGACGAAGGTGAAGCGCAATCACGCCGAAGCGCTCGCGGTCGACGTGGTCGAGCCTGGGCCGAACCGGGTCGAGGCCCCGTGCGCGCACTACCCGGCCTGCGGCGGCTGCCGCTTTCAGGACCTTGCGTACGAGGTCCAGGTCGCGGCGAAGGAGGAGCAGGTCGGCGATGCGCTGCGCCGCATCGGCGGGATCGCGGAGCCGCCGCTCGAGCCGATCGTCCCGGCCGTCGAGGTCTTCCACTACCGCAACAAGCTCGAGTACTCGTTCACGCAGACCGCCGCGGGACCGGCGCTCGGGTTCCACCGGGCCGGCCGCTGGGACGAGGTGCTCGACATCGAGAAGTGCTGGCTCAGCTCCGACCTCGGCAACGCAGTTCGCAACGCCGTGCGCGACTGGGCGCGGGCCGAGCGGCTCGAGCCCTACGACCAGGCCGAGCACACCGGGTACCTGCGCCACCTCGTCCTGCGCGAGGGCCGCAACACCGGCCAGCTGCTCGTGCAGCTCGTGACCGCCGAGGGGGAGCGCTTCGACCGCGACGAGCTCGTCGAGGTGCTGCGCCGCTTCCCCGAGGTGCGGTCGATTCACTGGTCGGTAAACGACTCGCAGGCTGAGGTGACGAACCTGCCGACCACGCTGCTCTGGGGTGACGAGGCGATCGAGGAGGAGCTTTGCGGGCTGCGGTTCCGCGTTCGGCCGAACGCGTTCCTGCAGACGAACTCGCGCATGGCCGAGCGCCTGTACGAGCTCGCGGGCGAGTACGCGGGTCTGACCGGCAACGAGACCGTCTACGACCTCTACTGCGGGATCGGCACGATCGGCCTCACGCTGGCGTCGCGCGCGTTGACCGTGTGGGGGGTGGAGGTCTCGGAGGAGTCGGTCGCGTGCGCGCTCGAGAACGCGGACCTGAACGGGATCGCGAATGCGGCCTTCTTCGCCGGCGAGGTGGGCGCCTCGCTGGAGGAGCTCGCGGAGCGGGCGGGGCCGCCGGACGTGGCCGTGGTCGACCCACCGCGGGCCGGGCTGTCGGGGAAGGCCCTGCGGCGGCTGGCCCGGCTCGAGGCCTCGCGAATCGTCTACGTCTCGTGCAACCCGACGACGCTCGCCGGGAACGTGAAGGAGCTCGGCAAGGAGTGGGGTTACCGCCTGGAGCGCGTGCGGCCGGTGGACATGTTCCCGCACACGCCGCACGTCGAGGCGGTCGCGCTCCTCACTCGGAGCTGAGCTCCGCCTCGATCGCCTCCCGCAGCTCGCCGAGGTCGCCGCGCAGCGAGCCGATCCGCTCGGAGCCGAGCCGCTTCTCGACCGCCTCGGCGTAGGCGCGGAACCGCGGCCGCGCCTCGCCGAGCAGCTTCGCCCCGGACGGGGTAAGCCGTACGAGGAACGACCGCCGGTCGTCGGGGTTCGGGAACCGCTCCACGTGCCCCCGCTTCTCGAGCCGGCTGACCCGGAAGAGCACGGTCGAGAGCGGCATCTCCATCCGGCCGGCCAGCGCGGTCGGCGTCCACGGGCCCTCGGCGCCGATCAGGACGTAGAACGGGTAGTCCTCGGGCGGGAGGTCGACGCCCTCGAGTGCGGACTCGATCAGCCGCTCGCGAGCCTGGTTGGTGCGGAAGAGGTCGAGCAGGATGGTGTCCGGGCCGTCGTCAGGCATTACTCCAACCTTGTGGTAATGTAGTTCAAGGTTGTGGTAACTCTACTGCGACGAACGGCGGGCGTGCTGGTGGTGCTGGCGGCGGTGTGCAGTGCCGCGGCCGGCGCGGCGCTGCCCTCGAAGGTGCACGTCGGCATCTCGGCATCGTTCGTCCGCTCCGGCGGCGGAGCGCTCTGGGTCACCGACCGCACCGACGACCGCGTGATTCGCGTCGACCCGGTCGCCGGACGGGTCGTCTGGCGGGTCGCGATCGCCGACCGCCCGTTCGGCCTTGCCTTCGGTGCGGGCAGCGTGTGGGTCGGCTCGCGCGACGGAAGTCGCGTGACGCGCCTGAAGGCGTCCACGAAGCGGCGGCAGGCGCGGATCCGCGTCGGCGCAAGCCCCTACGCGCTCGCGTTCGGCGGCGGCTCGGTGTGGGTGTCGAACGAAGGCTCGGGAACGGTCAGCCGCATCGGCCCCAAGCGCAACAAGGTCGTGAAGACGATCCGCGTCGGCGGCCAGCCGAACGGGATCACCGTCGCGTTCCGCAAGGTGTGGGTGGCCGACTACGGCCGTGGCCGGCTCATCCGCATCGACCCCGTCCGCAACCGCATCGAGCGTCGCATCTCCCTCCCGAAGGCCGACTGGATCACCGCGTCGGCCGATGCCCTCTGGGTCTCGAGCGAGACCGGCAAGATCTACCGGGTCGACCCGGTCTCGCTCGCGGTCCAAGCGGTCGTGACCGTGGGCGCCAACCCGCTCGCAAGCGCGTGGATCGGCGGCAGGCTCTGGGTCCCGAACATCGACGACGCCACCGTGTCGGTTGTCGATCCGGCCATGAACGCCGTGGCGCGCACGATTCCCGTCGGCACGAGCCCGCTGGCGGTCGCGGAAGCGGCCGGCTCCGCCTGGGTCACGTCGGACTTCGACGGGGATCTTTGGCGCGTCGATCCCTGACCGCGCGCCAGAGCAGGTCGGCGTTCGGTAGCAGGAAACCGACCGAGAGCAGCGGCAGCGCGGGGAGGCCGTCGACGCCGAGCGCCGGCCACGTCGCGAGCGCCAGCGTGCCGCCGAGCGAGGCGGTCAGGCAGACCCAGGTCCAGCCGACGCGGAGATTCCAGCGGGCGGCCGCACCGAGGTAGAGCGCGAAGAAGAGCAGGTCCGGCAGGCCGAGCCGAGCGCCCGCGTCCGAGCCCGGCACGGGAAACTCGAACGAGAGCGTGAAGAAGACGTGCTCGTGCTTCTGCGTGATCGTGTTCGTCGGCCCCCGCCAGACCGAGTACGCATCAACCCACGGCACGATGCAGGCCACCAGCACGACCCAGCTGAGCTCCTCGAAGAAGCGCAGGAAGCACCACCCGACGAACGTCATCGCAGCGAGCTTCCCGAAGTTCGCCAGGATCCCGGCGCCGGCCCACTGCAGCAGAACCGCCGTTGCGCCGCACGCGACGGCGAGCACGACCAGCTGTCGTAGCGGCGCTCGCCAGAGCGGGAGCGCGAGCCACACGAGCCCGAACACCGCCGGGATCAGCAGGAAGCAGATCCACGCGAGGCTCGGCCAGAGCGACAGCTCGAACCACCACTGGTGCGTGGCGTAATAGACGCCGACGATCGCCGCCAGCGCGGCGAAGCCGGCGATCCGCGGGGTGCTCAGTACGGCGGCAGCTCGGCCCACCAGGGCCCCAGCGCCTTGAAGGCGTTCCAGAAGCGCGTCTTCGCCGGCGTTTCGTCGAGCGACTCGTCGATGTCGGGCACGAAGAGGGCCTGGACCGTCGGCGTGAAGCGCTGCAGCTCGCCTGGTTTCGGCTCGAGCGGGTCGGCGAGCGGGAACTCGAGCGAGTTGAGGAACTCGAGCGCCGGCTCACCCATCACGACGATCAGCTTCGGCTGGACGATGTGCAGCTCACGCATCAGCCAGGGCCGCGCCTCCTCCTCGTCGCCGCCCGCGAACTTGAGGCAGTTCGTCCCGTACACCGCGAGCGGGTCGACCCGCAGCCGCTGCAGCGACTTCAGCAACGCCTGGCCCGCGCGGCCGTAGAACGCGACCCCCTCCTGCACCTCTGCCTGCTTCGGGTCGTGCTTGAGCAGGAAGACATCCGCGAGCGGGTGGCCCGAGCCGAGCACCGGAACCTGCGCCTCGCCGGCCGCGCGCTCGATCTCGTCGCCGAGCTCGTTTGTCTCGGCGATCGCCTTCTGCAGATACTTCTCGAAGATCTCGTCCGTCACAGCAGGCACTGGGCCGATGGACCTTCTCCTTTAGCGCACGCGTTCCTTGGCCTGCGCCGCCCACTTCAGCGACTGCAGGTAGAGGAGCGAGCGTGGCCGCCGGAGGACGTGCGCGGTGCGGAGGCTGGCGAGGAACTCGTCGGGGCCGTCGAAGGCCCGCATTCGCATCGCCCCGGTGCCGACGCCCTGGAGCACGTGCGCGTCCGAGCCGGCGCCCATCGTCAGGTCGTACTTGCGGGCGAAGCGCAGCGCCTCGTCGTTGTATGCCTCGAAGAGCAACCGCGCGTTGTAGACCTCGAGCACGTCGATCTCGGCGAGGTGGCGGTGTAGCGTTACCGGCTCCGGGATCGCGTGCAGGCGGTCGAACGGGTGCGGGACGTAGACGACGCCACCCTGCAGCCGGATCGCCTCGACGGTCTCGCCGAAGGACATCCCGCGCGGGATCTCCTCCGACAGGAAGAGCCCGATCACCTCGCCCTGGTCGGCCGTCTTCACCTCCTCGCCGGGGATGACGATCAGGTCGCGGTCGCGTGCCAGCCCGACAGCCTCGAGGGCGCCGCCGAAGACGTTGTGGTCGGTGACCGCGATCGCGCCGAGGCCTTCCGCCTCCGCGTGGTCGAGCAGCTCCTCCACCGGGATCTGGCAGTCGTGCGACCAGTTCGTGTGCAGGTGCAGGTCGGCGGCGAGCCAGTCGCCGTCGCTCAGCGTCGCCACCGTAGGGTCGCGGCGCCTGGAGGTCAGGTCGGCGTAGAGCGCGTCGAGCTCGCGCGCCGCGTCGGCGAAGCTCTGGTCGTCGACGCTCTCCCGCGCGCGGGCCTGCTCGCGCTGGCGGTAGTCGTCGTCCTCGGCCAGGCGCAGGATCGCGGCCGCCGCGAGCTCCGGCTGCTCGGCCAGGCCCGGAGGCGACACGATCGCGCAGCCGGCGGCAGCGGCCTCCAGCGCCACACGGTCCAGGCCGTCGAGGGCCGGGACGAAGACCGCCGCCTCGTTCAGCAGCGGTGCCCGCGCCTCGCCGCTCCGCAGCGTCCGCACGTGCGAGCGCCCGCGCAGGGGGCCCGGCAGCGCCGGGCGTCCGGCCAGCGGCTTCGTCCGCAGGAAGACGAGCTCCCAGCCGGGCAACGCGCTCAGCGCCCGGACGACCGCGCGCGTCAGCGCCCGCTCGCCCGGCCGCCACTCCAGCACGACCAGGCTCCGCTTGTCCCCGGGCTGGAAGAGCTCGAGGTCGACCCCGGGCGTGACGACGCGGTAGTCGCCGGGCAGGCGCTCGGCCGCCGCCTGAGCCGTGGCCTCGGAGGTGGCGACGAGCGCGTCGATGCGACCGAGCAGCCGCTCGCGCTGCGCGCGGCCGGGCGGGTAGCCGAGCCGCTCGGGTGAGAGGAAGGTCGCGACCGCGAAGGCGCGTGCGTCGCGCAGCGCGAGGTACGAGAGGCTCGGCAGCCCCGGCTCGAAGCCGTGGACGATGTCGTAGGCCCCGCGCGCAAGGGCAAGCGAGAGGTTCGCGCGCACGCCGACCGGGACGCCGATGCGGCTCCGCCGGGAGACCGGCAGCGCCGGCCCGAGCGCGACCACCTCGGCGCCGTCCCCGTCGAGCAGCGCCCGCCGCCCCTCGATCAGGTCCGAGGCGCGCGTCGACGGCGCGAGCACGGTGACGTGGTGTCCGAGCAGGCGCAGCCCGCGGGCGACTCCCGCCACGTGCTCGTTCACGTCGTGGGGCCGCGACCAGGCGAACGGCGTGACCAGACAGACGCGCAGGCCCATCGCGGCGAGTGTATCCGGGGCGCGCCGGGGCGCCTGCTCGAGACAGGCGCCCCGATCTTCGAACGGCTAGGCCGTGGCGGGCTGCTTGACCTGCTTGCGCGCGTGCTTGCGGATGAACTGCTCGACAAGCTCGTGCGCCTCGTCGTCGACGATCTGCTTCGGCGGGCTCTTCATCAGGTAGCTCGACGGCCCCTCGAGAGCGCCTGCGACGCCGTTGTTCAGCGCCAGCTTGGCCATCCGTACGGCGTCGATGACGATCCCGGCCGAGTTCGGCGAGTCCCACACCTCGAGCTTGAGCTCGACGTTCAGCGGCACGTCGCCGAACGACTTGCCCTCCAGCCGGATGTACGCCCACTTGCGGTCGGTCAGCCACGGCACGTAGTCCGAAGGCCCGACGTGGACGTTCCGCTCGCCGAGGTCGTAGTCGAGCATCGAGGTGACCGCGTTCGTCTTCGAGATCTTCTTCGACTCGAGCCGGTCGCGCTCCAGCATGTTCAGGAAGTCGGAGTTGCCGCCGACGTTGAGCTGCATCGTGCGGTCGAGGTGGACGCCGCGCTCGCGGAGCAGCGACGTGAGCACGCGGTGCGTGATCGTCGCGCCGACCTGCGACTTGATGTCGTCGCCGATGATCGGCAGGCCCCGCTCCTCGAAGCGCCGCTGCCAGTAGTTCTCGCGGGCGATGAACTGAGGGATGCAGTTCACCATCGCGCAACCGGCCTCGAGGATCTGCTCGGCGTACCACTTCGTCGCCATCTCGGAGCCGACCGGGAGGTAGTTCACGACCACGTCGGTCTTCGTGTCGCGGAGGATGCCGACGACGTCGTCGGTCTCGCCCGGGGCCTTCGTCACTACCTCGGAGAGATACTTGCCGATCCCGTCATGCGTCATCCCGCGGGAGACCGTGACGCCGGTCTTCGGGACGTCCGAGAACTTGATCGTGTCGTTCGGGTGCGCCCAGATCGCGTCCGCGAGCTCCTGGCCGACCTTCTCGGCGGTGACGTCGAACGCCGCGGTGAACTCCACGTCGCTGACGTGGTAGCCGCCGAGATTCACGTGCATCAGCCCCGGGACGAACTGGTCGCCGGGCGCGTCCTTGTAGTACTCGACGCCCTGGAGCAGGGAGTTGGCGCAGTTCCCGACGCCGATGATCGCGACGCGGACCTTGTCGTCCGAGCGGCGCGCCTTGCCGTTGGTCGAAGCCATGGGTTCCTTTCCTGCGAGCCGCTCGGTGAGCGTCTCGACGATCAGGTCGTTGACGTTCCGCCTGCGCTGCCGCGCGCGGGCCGCGAGCTTGTCCTTCAGCTCCGCGGGCATGCGCAGGAGCACCGTGCCGCCCGAGCCGGGCGGCTTCCCCGGGCGGCCGCTCGGGTCGAAGGAGACTCCGAAGCGGGAGGCGAGCAGGCCGACGGCGACGTCGTTGAGGCTGCGGCCGGAGCTCTTGACCTCCTCCGAGAGGAGCCGCTTGAGCTCGCCCGGCATCCGGACGAGCACGTGCTTGCGAGCGGTCGGTGCTAGCACAGAAGTGCTAGCAGTATACGGGTTAGCTTCGGCGGAGCTGCGAGCGAACGGAGAACACGCGCTGCAAGACGGTGAACCAGGCCGTCACCGCCAGGAAGTAGATCGCCCACTGCAGCCCGCCCCAGGGCGCGAAGACGAGTCCGGCCGTGATCACGACCACGCGCTCGGCGCGGCTGCCGAGGCCGACGTCGCCCTTCAAACCGAGCAGCTCGGCCTTTGCACGCGCGTAGGAGACGAGGAACGAGCCCGCCATCGCCGCGATCGTGAACCCGACCGCGATGTCGTTGCCCTCGCGTGCGAAGACGAGCGCGACGGCAGTCAGCACGAACCCCTCGCTGACGCGGTCCGAGATCGAGTCGACGAAGGCGCCGAACGGCGTCGCCTTGCCGCCGTACCGGGCGAGCGCGCCGTCGAGGATGTCGAGCACGGAGCCCACGACGAAGACGACCGCCGCGAGCCAGTAGAGAAGCCATGGCCGCTCGTGCGCGTAGAAGACGATCACCGCCGAGACGAAGCAGAGGGTGATCCCGGCCGCCGTCAGCGCATTCGGGGTGACGCGTGTGCGCGCGAGGCCGCCGATCCAGCGCGACGCGAGCCGCCGCGTCCCGTCGGTGTAGCTCCGCTTTACCCAGGCGAGCGTTTCGGTGCGGGTCACGCCGTCTCGGCGCGGAAGCGGCGAAGCGGGCTCCGGTAGACCACCATCAGCGCGATCGCCGCCACGATCACGCCGGCGACGACGTCGAGCCAGAAGTGGTTGCCGGTCGCCATCACGCTGAACCACACCCACGCCGGCCACAGCAGCCAGAGCACCTTCGCAACCTTCGAGCGGCAGACCGAGGCGAGCACGAGCCCGACGATGAGCGCGTCGGCCGCGTGCAGGCTCGGCATCGCCGCGTACGGGTTCGCCGCGAACTCGATCACGCCGCTGCCGTGGTTGAGCTCACCGAAGTTCGAAAGCGTGTCGCTGAAGCCCAGGTCCGGGAACATCCGCGGCGGCGCCGTCGGCAGTAGCACGTAGCCGATGAGCCCGATCACGTTCGCGAGCAGGATCGAGTTGCGGAAGTTGACGAACGCCTCGTTGCGCCGGAGGTAGACCCAGAGCAGCGCGAGCCCGAGGACCGTGAACTCCGAGTTCCAGTACGTCCACGAGGCGGCGGTCGCGAGCACCTGCGAGCCGTCGACCAGGCGCTGCAGCGTCACCTCGAAGAGAGCGTTCGCGTGGCGCTCGATCCCGATGACATGCAGGCCGTTGTCGAACGCCTTCGGCGGGTTGCGGTCCGCGAGCCCGCGGGCGAGCTGGTAGGCGCCGAGGAAGCCGAACCAAATGGCCAACTGAAGCCCGAAGTCTCCCCATCCGCGGGGCAAGACTCGGCGGCCTGCTGAGACGAGCACGCTCACGGGAATCGAAAAGTTTAACGACCTGTTCGGCGCGGACTATTCCGAACGGCCCAGGTCAGCCGCCGATCTGGCTCATCGAGCGGGATGCCCGCACGAATCCAGGATCGTTGATCTTGTGCTTGAGCTCCTTGTGACGGACGGCGAAGCGCAGCAAGCGCTCGAGCTCGGCGTCCGAGGCGCCCTCGCGCATCGGCGTCTTCAGGTCCCATTCGCGCCGTGAGAAAAGGCACGTGCGCAGCTGTCCGTCGGCCGTGAGCCGGATCCGGTCGCAGCTCGAGCAGAACGGCTCGGAAACGGGGTTGACGAACCCGATCTCGCCGGCGCCGTCGGCGAAGCGGAAGCGGCGCGCGGTCGAGGACGGTTTCGCCGGGATCTCCTCGAGCGGCCAGCGCTCCTCGATCAGCGCGCGGATCTCGCCCCCGGTCAGCACCTCGTCTTCCTTCCATGCCTCGTCGGCGTCGAGCGGCATGAACTCGATGAACCGCACGACGTAGGGCTTGCGCCGAGCGAGCTCGGCCAGCGCGGGGACCTCGACCTCGGTGAAGCCGCGCATCGCCACGCAGTTGACCTTGATCGGCCGCAGCTCCGGGTAGCGCTCGGCCTCCTCGAGACCTGCGAGGACGCGGTCGAGCGCGTCGCGGCGCGTGATCTCCGCAAAGCGAACGTGCGACAGCGAATCGAGTGAGACGTTGAGTCGCGTGAGCCCGGCCTCGACGAGCGGCCCGGCGAGGCGGTCGAGCAGGACGCCGTTGGTCGTGAGCGACAGGTCGTCGACGCCGGGGATCTGTGCGAGCATCTCCACGAGCACCGGGAGCTCGCGCCGCACGAGCGGCTCGCCGCCCGTGAGCCG